>JAAEPD010000527.1 GCA_024222455.1 Aureispira sp. | reverse complement strand
CGAGTCGAGACAAGCCAGTTGCTGTTGCTTGATGAACGGTTGTTAATAAATAATCTGTGTATAAGTCTAATTTATCTTGCATCTCATAAAGTTAAACTTTCTACCTTACTTTTACTAAATCTATGCGTAACTTGAGTTATTAATTTGTAATACAAAAATAGAAACATTACCTAAAAGCATTGGCAAGTTAATAAACTTGAGGGAATTAAATATATCAGAAAGTCCTTTGAGAAAATTACCAGATAGTATGGCCAATTTAAATCAGTTGAGCAGCCTATCAATATCCAATACAACATTGGAAAATTTGCCTAGTAATATTGGCAATTTATGCCAATTGACTGATTTATATATATACAAAACCCCTTTAAGAAATCTACCTGAAAGCATAGGGGGTTTTAAAAAATTATGGAAATTAAGAATAAACTATACACAACTTGAATCTTTACCTGAAAGTATAGGAAGACTAGTTGAAATAAATATAATAGAGTTAGAACATAATCTCTTGAGGAGCTTGCCCAAAGAAATTGGTCAGCTAAAAAAGGTAACAAGACTAAGGTTGGTAAATAACCAACTAGAAGAGTTGCCTAATGAAATAGGAAATATGACCATGTTGAGAAAGTTGTACTTAGAAGATAATCAACTTAAATCTTTGCCAGAAGGGATGAAAAACCTAAAGTCCATAAAGAAAATTCAGTTAAGAGGGAATCATCCTTTTAGCCAAGAAGAACGAAATCGAAACAAAAAACTAATGCCTAAATGTAAGATTACTTATGGTAATTAGGATTTAGGTATATACATTATTAATCATTAATTAAGAAGAATGTTAGGGTACCAAAAACCTTGTGAGGAAATATTAGAATTGGCAGATGCTCCAGTATCTCCATTGACCAAAATAAATAGTAAAGGCAACCAGTTAGTACTACTAGAGCGCAGCCGTTATATTGGAATAGAAGCCTTATCTGAGAAGGAAATGCGTTTGGGCGGTTTAAGAATCAATCCTAAAACAAATATATCTAGCCGCCAAACTTATTATAGTGGTGCTAAGTTGATGAAAGTAGGCGAAAAGGAATCTACAGCTATCAATGGCTTGCCAAAAAACGCAAGGTTGGCCTATTTCAATTGGTCGCCAGATGAATCCATGATGGCATTTACCAACACAGTAAGTAATGGTGTAGAACTATGGATTTTGGATATAAAAGAGTCTATAGCTAGAAGAGTAGTTGAAGCAGAATTGAATGCAAATTTGGGTAAGCCCTTTATTTGGTCGAGAGGTGGTCAATCTTTGATTGTGAAGTTGCTTCCTAAAAATAGAGCAGCCCTTATAGATAAAACAGAAGCTGTTCCAACAGGTCCAACAATCTCTACCAATGATGGGGAGAAGGCGCAAAATAGAACTTATCAAGATTTACTAAAAGATAAGGTCGATGAAGCAAACTTCGAAAACTTGGCAACTTCTGAGCTGTACAAAGTCGATTTAGAAGGCAATAAAACCTTGTGGCAGACAGAAGGAATGCACAAAGGAATGTCTATTTCGCCTGATGGGGAATATATGTTATTGAGTACTATGCATCATCCATTTTCTTACTTGGTACCTTATAGTCGATTTCCTTTTTCTGTTACAGTTTATGATAAAAATGGGCAAGAAGTCAAACGCTTATTAGAGGTGCCTTTGATCGAAAATTTGCCTCAAGGGTTTATGGCAGTTCGGGAAGGTATGCGTAATGTGAGTTGGCGAAAAGATAAAGCAGCAACCTTATATTGGGCAGAAGCCTTAGATGGAGGTGATCCAGAAACTGAGGTTGAATATCGAGATCAAGTCTTAGAGCAAGAAGCTCCTTTTGATGGAGAGACTAGGTTGCTGCTCAAAACCAAAAATCGCTATTACACTATAGAATGGGGAAATGATGAATTGGCTATAGCACATGATTATTGGTGGAATACTCGCAATATGGGTAGCTATGTATTCAACCCATCAAATAATAAAAAGGCTCCAGTAGAGCTATACAACCGAAATTATCAAGACAAATACAGTGATCCAGGGCAGTTTGTAGACAAAAAGAATGAATATGGTCAATATGTGTTGGAGATCATAGATGGCAAATTGTACTTGTTGGGTGAAGGTTATTCTCCAGATGGTATTCGACCATTTGTAGATGAATTGGATATCAGGATGCTAGAGACTAAGCGACTTTGGCAGGCAGATGGAGAGCAATATTTAGAGCGCTTGTATTCTGCTATTGACATGAAAAAAGGGATTATATTATGCAGCAAACAAGCTAAAAATGTATTTCCAAATTATTATTTAAGACATATTTATTCTAAGGGCAGAGTTGAACAAATAACCTTTAATCCTAATCCTTTTACAAGTATCCAAAATCTACACAAAGCGGTTATTCGATACAAAAGAGAAGATGGCTTAGAACTCTCTGCTACTATGTATTTGCCTGTGGGGTATAATAAAAATAGTGGAGAAAAACTGCCAATGGTTATGTGGGCTTACCCCAAAGAATTTAAGAATCATGCAACAGCAGGACAAGTAACAGCCTCAGATCTAGAATTTACTTACCCTTGGTATGGTTCACCTATCTTTTGGGCCGCTCGAGGTTATATAGTTTTGGATGATGCAGCTTTCCCAATAGTTGGAGAAGGAAAAGAGGAACCTAATGATAGTTTTATAACACAGTTGGTCGCCAATGCTAAAGCTGCTATAGATGCAGTAGATGACTTGGGTTATTTAGACCGAAAAAGGGTAGCTGTAGGAGGACATTCTTATGGTGCTTTTATGACTGCCAATCTGTTGACACACTCTGATCTATTTGCAGCGGGAATTGCTCGTAGTGGTGCTTACAACCGGACTTTGACACCCTTTGGGTTTCAGGCAGAGGAGCGTTATTATTGGGATGCTCCTGATGTTTATAATCAGATGTCTCCATTTATGAATGCCCACAAGATGAAGAAGCCTTTATTGATAGTGCATGGTGCAGAAGACAATAATTCAGGGACTTATCCTATGCAAAGTGAGCGTTATTTTAATGCACTAAAAGGTTTAGGGGCAACTGTACGTTTAGTAATGTTGCCTATGGAAAGCCATAGTTATCAAGCTAAGGAATCTGTATTGCATTTACTTTGGGAACAAGATCAATGGTTGGAGAAGTATGTGAAACAACTAGAGTCAACAGATGATTAAGAAAAGTACATTTATTATAATTTATACAATACTATTTGTCAACAGTGCACATAGTCAATTTACCCTTGTTAAGCATCTTGAGTATAATCATTACATAAATTGGTTTTATTATGATAATCCCCAAGAGTTAGATAATCCATATATTCTTTTTTCGGATAAACTACTGGAACAGCTATATAATAAACCTCCTATTTATAATGTTCAGCCACCTATTAATGGCGTTTTGAAAAAAGGAAAGGGGAAAACAATTTTGGAGATTTCAGATCAAGAGATGATTGTATATGAACACCCTAAAGGCTTTATCACTTCCAATTTATCAAAGAATCTATTGAAATCTTATAATTGGAAGGGGCGTTTACGTAAAAAAGTTAAGCATAAATATGCTTATAAGGATGTTCGCATGATAGGAGAGTTTTTTTTCGTTGAAAATAGCGATTATTTTGTATTGGACTCTCCCTCAGGTGTTGAATGGATGGTTTTTCCTGTTGTTTATAATCATAAACTAAAAAAAGTTTTTAGGTATTCCTCTCCAACAAAAAATGCAACTATTGAAGGGATAGAGGGCGATACTTTGATTGTTTTGGATACGGATAAAGATGCAAAAAAAGCATTCTTGAAAACGTATAACTTAGATAACCAAAAAAGCATTTTAACTAAGGAGTTTAATCATGAAAACGATACATTCGGTATTTATGAAGGGAGGGTTAAAAAGATGGGTGAATCATTTTTTGTAAATATAATTGGCTCTAAAAAAGTTTGGTCAACACTCTATAACCTAAATTCAGATGGAGAAGAATTATGGTCTAAACAAGTTGAAGACTATATAGAACCATTAGTGTATTGGCCCAAGTAAGATGTTGTGGTCATTTTAGGGAAAATTTATGGTAGTGAGGTTGGTTGTTTAGATAGAAAAACTGGGAAAGTTCATAATCGACTTGATATTAGATCAGAAGAGATAAGGCATATTGGATTGACGGCATCTGAAGAGTATTTTTATTGTATAACTATGAATCATGCTTCTTCTGTAGTGTTGTATGCTACCGATGGGAATGAATGGAAATCCATAGAATTGCCCCATACATTCAAAAAATTTAATAAAACAGTTTGTATGCAAAAGCTTAGTGATAATAAAATAGCTATAGGGATAGCTAATGATATATTGGTATATGATATATCTTTTTAATAGATGAGGAAACTCATACTGTTGTTTGTTCTAATGTTAGGGTGTACAGCTGTTTATGCCCAACAAAGGCTTAACCTAAAAGAAATGAGCCTTGCTGAGTATTATATCAATACAGGTGAGTATAAAAAATTAGCTCCCAATAGTTCAGAACATAAATACAACCATAGTAGTCCAGATTATAAAGGCTCTAAAAACTATCCTAAAAAAGTTAGGGGCAAACATGGTTTTGAATCAAAGAAATTATCACTAGTAGTTAGGCCAAACGAAAGAGCTAAGTATCAAAAAAAATATGACGGCATCAAGCTGTATGTAGTGAATCAAACTAAGAAGAAAATTTGGTTTGCAGCCAGAAACAATAGCTTGAATATAAGGTTGCAAGCAAAAGACAAAAGTGGAGCATGGAAGGATATTCAATACTTAGGAACAGCCGATATATTTAGAGATCATCATGGAGTATTGTCTGTTAAGCGTTTTTGGGAATTTGCAATTCCTGTGTATCAAGGAGAGTTTGAGACTAAGCTTAGAGCAGTTTTATTATTTGAAAAAGAGGGAAAAGAAGAGATTTTATATAGCAATGAGTTTGCAGGGAATATTAAAGGTTATGTAAGTAATTTTTGTATAGAAAGGGAATTAGGAGTTTTAAAAAAAATCAAGGCAAAGGTTCTGTCTCATAGTCTTAGCTATGGGATCAGGTTCTTTAACGATGATTTTTTTTAAAAGAGCAATTCAACTCTTACAAATAATACTTGCATAACCTTTATTAACTTTGGACAGTTTTTGAGATAGGAAATATAGATTAGATCTATCTCATTAATTGCTTAACTTATCCTTTAGCAAAATCCTGCTAAATATTTTTTTCAGGAAATGCATAAATGCTAAGATCCCAACAAATACATTTTTTGCAAGAGATTTTTCCCTGTCTTTTTGTTAGGTTTTATTAAGTTTTAAAAATTGAGATTATAGCCAGGAAACTGATTTTTAATCCTTTCTTTTTCTTCTTCCGTTAGTAGATTTAGTTCTACATATAAGGTCTTTCCCTTTATGAGCTTAAGATTAGATGGAATAGTTGTAAGTTTATTCCTATCTAAGCCTAACCACTCTAGTTTTTTGAATTTGCCAACTGTTGAAGGGAGCTCTTTAATATTGTTTTCAAAGAAATCAATACGAGTTAAGTTTTTCATTTTGTAGAGGTTTGAGGGGAAATCGTCTAAGTTATTACTTGCAATTATTAGAGTCTTTAAGTTTTTGAGCTGCACTAAATTTTTAGGCAGTTTTTTTAAGCTACCACTAAAACATATTAAAGTTTCTAACTTTTTGAGTTTGCAGATATCTTTAGGTAGTTCTTCAAAGAAACTACCATCTAGATTCAAAAACTTTAGGTTTTGTAACTTATGAAAGTTTTTAGGCAGTTCTTTAACATTATTAAATGACAGGTCTAGTTTCCTTAGGTTGCTAAAATACACAATGCTATCTGAGATTGTTTCTAATTCTTGGAATCCTAAATCTAGAATATAGACTTTTGAAGGGGTTTGTAATGCTTCTGTTATATTTTTATAGATATAGAATTGGGGGAGTATTCTTTTTAGTTCTTTTTGGGTAGCAGTATCATAGCGTATCTCTTCCAAATTTTTTAAGGAACTTAAACAGTTTGGTAACTGAGTGATATTATTTCCTTTAAAATAAAAACGTTCTAATTTTTCTAATTGGCAAATGCTCTCAGGGAAATTTGAGAGTTGATTGTTTTGTAGGGCAAGTTTACGTAAGTTGCTTAATTTCCCAATATCTTCCGGAATGCTTTTTAATTGATTATTGAACAAGCTTAAAACTTCTAAGTTTTGAAAGTTACCTATGCATCTAGGAATGCTTTTAATGTTGTTCTCAGATAAAGTTAATTCACTAAGTTCAGTCAGTTGATCAATAGTTGCAGGGATGTCATTGATCTGATTATGATATAAAGCTAGTAGTTTTAAATTTTTTAGTGAGAGAATTTCTTTAGGAAAAGAGGATAATTGATTTTGTCCTAAATTTAGTTCTTCGAGCTTAGTAATCTGTTGAATTTCAGTAGGAAGCTTAGTGATTTTGTTACAACAGAATCTTAGTTTCTTTAATTGTTTTAACTCACCAATCTCTTTAGGCATTTCTGTGATATTATTAAAGGATAAATCTAGTTCCTCTAAATTTTTAAACTGTAGAATTGTTTTAGGGAATTTACCTAGTCTAGAATCGTCTCCTTGGAGGTGTAGAATGTAAACTTGCTTTGGGTTGGATAATGCTTCGTCTAAGTTTTTGTATATTTTACCAACTTGACTGCATAAGGAAAAAGGAAAAAGAAGAAATAAAAGAGTGAATTTATTCATAAGAAATCTATGATTTTGAATTGGTTTATTCTGCTGTATAATAGTGTACTGAATATATAGTGAAATATTCAGATAGGCAAACATGTTTGTAGATAGTATTTTAAACAGTACTTAGAACAGATTTTCTATTCAAAGAAGAGATTTTGATAGTAATGAAGTGGCAGAAAATATTAACTTTGGACAGTTTTTGAAGAAACAATAGATACAATATATATTACAATAGAATGAAAGATAAAAAATACGACTTTTTAGCAGGAGCAACCCTGCTAGTTGATAAACCCTTAGAATGGACCTCTTTTGATGTAGTGAACAAGATACGTTATGCTTTGCGCAAAACATTAGGCGTGAAGAAAATAAAAGTAGGGCATGCAGGCACCTTAGACCCTTTAGCTACAGGTTTGTTAATTATCTGTACAGGAAAATCCACCAAAACAATAGATGGGATACAAGCTTTGTATAAGGAATATACAGGTACGATCAAATTAGGGGCAACTACACCTTCTTATGATGCTGAAACAGAGGAAGATTCAAGCTTTCCAACGGATGGGTTAACAGAGGAACAGTTAAAAGCAAATTGTGCACAATTTATAGGACCTATAGCACAGATGCCACCTATATTTTCTGCTATCAAAGTTAATGGTCAACCCCTGTACAAAAAGGCTCGAAAAGGTGAAAAAGTAGAGGTGAAAGCTCGAAATATAACCATCCATGAGTTTGAACTAACCAATATCGAAATGCCTAAAGTTGATTTTCGTGCTAAATGCAGCAAAGGTACTTATATACGGTCTTTGGCGCATGATTTTGGCAAAGCGTTAGGTAATGGTGGATATTTGAGTGCATTGTGTCGTACCAAAATAGGTGAACACAGTCTGGAAGATGCTTGGAATCTGCCTGAGTTGATCAAGCATATAGAAGAGAATTATGAGCCTGTTCCTAAGAATTAGGGAAGTAAGAAGAACCCCGTAGAAGATAAAAAACATTAAGAATTATATAAAATTATAAAGACATGGCAGAGAAATATGTAGATCTACAGACCCTGAAATTTTTATTATATAAGGTGCATGGATTGGATGAAGTACTCGCAACAGAGTACTATTCAGAGCATGATCAGGAGTCTATAGATTTGTTATTAAATTCTATAAAAGATTTTTCAGATAAAGAGTTGTTTCCATATATCAAAGAAATGGATGAGCAACCAGCTTATTTTAAGGATGGTGGAGTAGTGGTGCATCCTCAGGTAGAAACAATGCTTCGCAAAGGTGGAGAAATGGGTTTAATAGCAGCACCTTTCGATTTTGATGAAGGTGGTATGCAGTTACCTATGATGGCTTTTACGGCATCTAACTATATACAAGAAGCAGCCAATAACCACTTGCCAGGTTATACGTCTCTAACATTTGGTTCTGCGGAGCTAATTTCACATTTCGCAAGCCAAGAGCTTAAGGACCTTTATATTCCTAAAATGTTATCAGGAGAATGGTGTGGAACAATGTGTTTGACAGAGCCACAAGCTGGTAGCTCCTTGTCTGATATTACGACTAGTGCTACACCTACAGAGAATGGTACTTATAAGATCAAAGGCCAAAAAATATTTATTTCGGGAGGTGATCATCAGTATTCTGATAATTTTGTGCATTTATTGCTAGGCCGTATAGAAGGTGCACCTGCTGGAACAAAAGGAATCTCTCTTTTTGTAGTGCCTCAGAAGCGCACAAAAGCAGATGGAAGTCTAGAGTTTAATGATGTAAACACTGCTGGTGACTTCCAAAAACTGGGTCAGAAAGGCTATTGTACTACACATCTTATGTTTGGAGAAGGCGATGACTGTGAAGGTTGGTTAGTTGGTGAGCCAAACAAAGGTTTGAAATACATGTTCTTGATGATGAATGGTGCTCGTATTGCAGTAGGTAGAGGTGCTTCAGCTATTGCTATGGCAGCTTATCAAGCTTCATTGGAGTATGCTAATGAGCGTCCACAAGGCCGTCCAATCGATAATACAGGAAACAAGAATTTGGATAAAGAACAGTCCTTGATTATAGAGCATCCAGATGTGCGTAGAATGTTGTTGCTACAAAAAGTAGTGGCAGAAGGTTCTTTGAGTCTGATTTTATTAGCATCTAAGTATAGCGATCTTTCTAGAGAGGCAGCTACAGAGGAGGAGCGTAATCGAAATCTATTATTATTAGAAATCTTGACTCCATTAACAAAGACTTATCCTGCCGAAATGGGTATGACTTCTGTTTCTAATGGTCTTCAGATTTTGGGTGGTTATGGGTTCTGTACAGAATTTATATTACAACAATACTATCGAGACATTCGTATTTTCTCTTTATATGAGGGGACTACAGGTATTCAATCTTTAGATTTATTAGGCAGAAAGGTTCCTATGAAGGGAGGACAGGCAGTACAGCTGTTGGCTGCAGAGGTGATGAAAACAATTGAGGCGGCCAACGAATATGATGAACTTAAACCTTATGCTAAAAAATTAGGTAAAAAACTAGAGTTGACACAAGAGGTTTTAGGCTTCTTATCTGGTTTTGCCATGAAAGGTGATTTTGATCGCTACCTTTCGGATGCGACCGTATTTATGGAGTTCTTTAGCAAGATAGTCTTGGCTTGGTTGTGGTTAGATATGGCTAGAGAGGCTAAAAAAGCCTTAACTACTGGCGAAAAAACATATACAGACGAGTTCTACACAAATAAAGTTCATGCAATGCAGTTCTACTTCAAATATGAGTTGACTCAAGCTACAGGGTTAGCAGAAGTATTGATGGATGGTGATACTTTAACATTGGCTAAGGATAAAGATGTATTTTCCTAAGATATTATGGTCAGGCTATTAACAGTAAATGATCTAGATGAGTTTATCAGGGTTCGACTTCAGGGTCTGAAGTTGAACCCTGAAGCTTTTGGTGCTTCCTATGAAGATGGGCTAGATCGAGAACTTGCAAAAAAACAATTAGAAGAAAAAGATGAAGAAAACTTTATTTTGGGCTGTTTTGATGGCTCTAAATTAGTAGGAATGATTGTTTTTATGCGGAAGCAGAGACGGAAACTAAAACACAAAGGTTCTATCTTTGGAATGTTTGTCGATCGAGATTATAGAGGTAAAGGGTTAGGCAAGTTGCTGTTGAGAAAATGTATAGAAAAAGCATCTTTGATAGAAGGTCTAGAATTTATACACTTGAGCGTTACTGATTTTGCTAAAGAGGCTCAACAACTCTATACCCAAATGGGCTTTAAAATTTGGGGCAGAGAGTCCCCATCTTTAAAAGTAGGAGATCAATATTTTGACGAAATATTTATGTATTTAAAACTAGACTAAAACCCCAGTATGAGTTTTTTGAATGATCTTAAAACAGGAAATAATCAAACACTAAAAATTTCTTTGCCCAAATCTTTGCAGTTAGAAGATGAGTTTCCTCTTGGCGCAAGATTAAATGACCGTAAAACAGGATTGAGTTGGCATGTAGGTCGATCTATGGGGATGTTAGATCTAAGTCCAGAAAACCGAGAATCTATATTTGAAAATTTAGAGTTGATTGCAGCATCGGATTTTGATGCATATTTTGAAACTTTAGATGAAAATAAAGAGAAAACTTCTCGAACAAAAAGTGAACAATGGAGTCCTATTATTCAGAAGGAAGTAATAGATGTAGATGGGCATAAAATTTTATCTATAATTAGAAGGTTGTCCTATCAGCCTGGGAGTGAGGTTGTTATTGGAGATCTTTTGATTCCAACTAGCGATACCACTTATATGTTTACAGTTCATGCAGGAACCAATACTACAGGATACAGAGAAAGTGTTTTGATGAGTAAATTGTTGGCTAGTGAGCCTGAATTAAATTTAGATGATAAAGAGCTCTTTGCTAAGAATAATTCTGATGATGAAAAGTATGATGATGAGTTTGCTGAACATCCTTTATCGCTAGTTCGTAATGCTTTGAAACGAATCTTATATCATTCTAAGCTTAAAGTATTATCACCTTATCAACCAACTACAGGAGAAGTGATTTTGCCAAATGTAGGCTGTGCAATACAACCTCCTCAGCAATTTGTGCATGCACCCATTTATACAATGATGATGAGCCCTACATTAGCAATGTTTACTCAAAAATTGATAGAGCCTTTTGTGTCCACTATCTCTTTGTGTGGGCTTAACGTTTGGCAGTTAACAGATGAGCGTATCAATGCGACAGAACCCTCTAGCCAATTGGATGAATTGGAGGCTTTAGCAATAGAAACTCTTAACAAATGGGAAGATGAAGGAGCCGAAAATATCAGAGTTCAGACAAAAAAATATGCTTTAACAAATAATGAGCGAAAAGTA
The DNA here is from genome assembly GCA_024222455.1 of Aureispira sp. Classification (GTDB taxonomy): domain Bacteria; phylum Bacteroidota; class Bacteroidia; order Chitinophagales; family Saprospiraceae; genus JAAEPD01. The sequence continues at coordinate 1,095 of JAAEPD010000527.1, read as the reverse complement.
GAGTCCTATGTTGTATTTGATGTACAAAATAGGACTTCACATGCTCTAGCTATCTGGCTTTTAGATGAGCAAATGCGTATTTTTAGGATAGATGTATCTGCATCCACTAAAGTTCCTGTAGAAAAAATGAGAGGTTTTCTACAGGTAATGATGAATAGTTTTCGAGTGCTAAGACCTGATGAAATTCCTCAGGAAAAAGCAAAGCCACAACCCCAATCTCCCACTAAAAAATGGTGGCAATTTTGGAAGTAATTTATTGCTTAGAATATTTTACTAGATACTTTCGATCAAGTCAGCTTTCATTTCTTGAGTTTCTTCAGGAGATAGACGACCTGACAACAAGAGTCTTAATTGACGACGTTTGAGCGCTTCATCATATCGTTTTTGTTCTTCAGAAGTTAGTGCTAATACTGCAGGAACTACTTGAGGACGTTTTTCTGCATCATCTACAGCTACAAAGGTGAAGTAAGCATCATTGCAACGACGAGTATTGGCACCTTTCATATTAGAGGAAAATACTTCTACATAAACCTCAACAGAAGTATTGAAGGCACGAGTTACCACACATTGTAGAGTAATGACATCACCTAAAGGAATTGGTTTTTCAAAGCTTACATTGTCTACTGAAACTGTTACAACATAGCTTTCACAATGTTTGCCTGCACAAATACCGGCAGCAATATCCATCCAACGCATAAGGTTACCACCCATAAGGTTATTAATTGGGTTGGTATCATTCGGCATAATCATTTCGGTCATGATTGTACGAGACTCGCTTATTTTTTTGCTTCTTTTCTTCATACTATTATAGGTTTATTAAATTTCATGTATAATTTGCCACAAAACTAATCAAAAACAGTGTGCGGCATAAGGTTACAACTTTTTTATTTAGAACAATTTTAATTAAAGGAGGGATGTATCTTTTAGATTTTTAACAAAGTTGTTTAAGAATGGAGTTCTAAATAGGCTTTGAGTACCTGTTCTTGCTGGAGTTAGGATACGAATTGACAACTAAAATTAATTGGTTCTTTGACAGTTTTTGCCAAAACTAGGATTTGTAAGCAAAAACTCTAAATTTAAAATGCTGAAAATTGG
>JAAEPD010000526.1 GCA_024222455.1 Aureispira sp. | reverse complement strand
GTCTTTTCAGGTTGGGAGCTGTGATAACAAGCGGACATCACAGATAATGCCTTCCTACATAGAAATTCTGTGCACCTCAACCAGAAAAGATCGGGAATGCTGTTGATAATATGGGAGATGATATCATGGCGCCAGAGTTTGGCTATATATGTACAATGGCAGTGAAGTGTTACACCGTGTGTAGCGGGGGATGGCATTATGTAGGAATAAACGTAGGGGAAAAAACAACTTTTTTTAGCTATGGTGATGATGATGATGATGATGATTTTAATTTATTTAAGGTCCAGCCTTTTGGATAAGAAGGGTATGTCTATATAAAAGAATTAGAAATGTGATCTCCGATGGAATGGGACAATTCATTGGCCGTTTGGTTGGAACTTCTGTTGTTTTTGCATGATTGCCATATTATGGCGACGGTTGTGCTTTTTAGCAGCAGGAGGAGGAGAAGAGCTTCTATTTCGGGTTGTTGTCAAGAGAGTGCTTATGATGCTGTGATTGTATGTTGTAGTAGTTTTTGCTGCTAGTAGTAGTTTGGCTTCTACACATCATTCCCATTTATTTTTGGACACTAGTTGTACTGACGATGGCTTTTATAGCCGAAACCGGTCTGCAACAGTCCTTTTAAAATATTGGAATCACACATTATAGTTTCATGATGTTGTATTTCATGCGCTATAGCAGTATTTTTGGCCTTGGCCTTTAAGCTTTGATGGTGTCCGTGAAGCATTAGACTGGGTCAACGTCTTCCTTTTGGAATTTCCTATGCCCTGATGGATGGTCTTACTAATTAATTGTAAAATGATCAAAATCCCAGAAAAGTCCCTCCCACCACTAAAAATAGATCACCCATGAATACTTCTTAGTTCATACCAAGGATTCTGCGTTTTCCTTCCATTTTACGAACATAAGGGAATTTTTGGAGGAATAGCAAAAATTCTAATTTGAAAGG
>JAAEPD010000525.1 GCA_024222455.1 Aureispira sp. | reverse complement strand
CTACCTTAATAGCTAAGGCTATTAGGCAGAACATCTGCCTTGTCTAATCAAAAAATTACGGCTTTATCTCTATACAAAATTTACTTACATAACCTTTAATGCATAAACTTTTCCTTTAAATTTTTGATCTAAATCTAGATCTGAATCTAATATCTTGTAGCAATACTCCAAAGCTTTTGAGTACTTAGCTTGTAGGTGCATCAGTTTAGCTAAAAATAATAAAACCCCATTAGCCTCTTCTATATCTTCTTCTTGCAAAGCATAATCATAAGCATATTGGCCAAGTTTTTCGGCATGATCAAATTTTTTTTGATCTCGATATTTACCTGCCAACCTACCATAATAAGTCCTTTTTTCTGCTTCAGAACTTTCTAAAAACCCCTTTCTTTCAGCTGTAGTCAACAAATCATTTTGACCATAAACAGTAGATATAGCAATTATAAAAAGCAAAAAGACCAAGCTTATCTTAACATGGTTATGCATTCCCTTCTTATTTTTTTGAGTAAAGAGTTCAAAAATAAATAGCTTTTATTAACTTATCGCAAAATACCACTAGAATTACAGTATTCACTAATATTGCTTAGACTAAAATCCTTATTTCATTGACCTCTAGACGCAAACGCACATTCAAAGCCTACTGGGTAACATTCAGAGTTGCTTTTAGTTATATAGGGCTATTCTTTCTGAGTAAGGTATTGGGTAAAGGCTATTACAATCGGCGTATTACCAAATTACACCATCGCAATGCTCTACGAGTCAAAAAAGCAATACTCCAACTAGGTGGCTTGTTTGTAAAAGTAGGACAACTCATTTCTATATTGTCCAATATGCTTCCTCAGGAGTTTAGAGGGCCTCTAGAGAGTTTACAAAACAAGGTTCCACCTCGTGACCCTAAAGATATTCGACAACATTTAGAAAAAGAATTGGGGCAGCCCATAGATGCTGTTTTTTCTAGATTTGATGACACTCCCCTAGCAGCAGCATCTATTGGGCAAGCTCATCGTGCTCAACTTAAAGATGGAACTGAGGTTGTGGTAAAAATACAACATGCTAACATAGAAGAAATTGCTCAAATAGATCTAGAAATCATCGAAAAACTAGTGCTGCTTAATGCTCGTTTTTTTGATATAAAAGGAATGGAACATGTATACCAACAAGTTCGTCAAATGATAAAAGAAGAGCTAGACTATGGCCACGAAGCAGAAGCTATGCAAGAGATTAGGACAAATCTAGCTACTGAACCCAATATCATAGTGCCTAAAGTATACACCAAGTGTAGCAGTGCAAAGGTAATTGTAAGCGAATACTGCGAAGGTACACGTATTACTGATTTGGAACAGCTGAAAAACTGGAAACTTGATCTAGAAACAATAGCACAAGAGTTGGTAGCTGTCTATTGCAAGATGATTTTTGTAGATGGGATTTATCATGCAGATCCTCACCCAGGCAACATCCTAATATCTCCCTCCGGAAAGCTTATCCTTTTAGATTTTGGTGCGGTAGCTCAGTTGAGTACCAATATGCAAGAAGGTATTATGGATTTGATATTAGCCACAGCAAAAAATGATCTGGAAGGTATTGTTGCTGCTATGAAAAAAGCAGGTTTTGTTGGCAAGGAGTCTGAAACTATCAAAATTGCAGAACGCTTGATAGAAATTGCTAGCGATTTCTTCCAAAACGAGATACAACTAGAAGGTCTTAATTTTAATCAAATTGATCCTGATGCAATGTTTAAGGTGGTAGCACAAGTGCTTGGAGAATTTAGTTTAAAAGAGTTGGCCAATACTTTTCAGATTCCTAAAGACTGGATTTTGCTCAATCGAGCTTTAATTTTAGTCATGGGTATTTGCAATCAATTAGCTCCAAAACTCAATCCTATAGAAATTGCAACACCTTACCTCAAAGACTTTATTCTAAGCAAAAATAAGGATTTCTCTAAATTGGTGATCAACACTATCAAAGGACAACTGACTACCCTTATTTCCTTGCCTAACGACCTAAAAAAAGCATTACAAAAAATACATAAAAATGACCTACAAATTAAGGTTCAAGAGCTTAACAACGGATTTAAATTGCTTTATCTCTTTGGGCAACAAGTTTTATGTGCTATACTTAGTCTAAGTAGCTTTTATCTAGCCTATTCCGAAATAAAACCATTCAGCAAACCCTTTTTCTCTTATACCCTAATTACCTTGGGAGTAGTGATGGCCTATGCATTTTTCAAATTACTACTTAGCTCCAGACGTTTATACAAAAAATTATAGCGTATAGTACTACCTAAAGCACCATACGCTACATTGAATTACCTAACTATAGTTCGTTGAATTTTCGCAAGTGATTGATAATCAACGCTAAGTGATTTCATGGTAAAAGGTACTAATGATTTGATTATCAAGAACTAAGAAGTAATGTTTTTTTGAGTTTTGGCAGAAAACTCAAAAACCAACGAACTATTAACCTAATAGACATAATATCTATCTTTGTATTATAAGTTTCTTGTGTAATGCACCTCTTTCTGTTTGAACTACAACCATATAAGTACCTGCATTCACATTTGTTAAGTTAATCTCTATTCTATTTTCACCCACAGCTAGTAATTGACTAGGTTGCTCTGCCAGTAATTGTCCTTGTATAGAATACAATTGTATAGCTCCTTCAATCTCTTCTGTACTTTGCACTACCACTGTTGTGTTGTTCCCTAACACTGGATTAGGATTAACATCCATAGACATTACTCTTCTAACTTCTAAGTCTTGAGTACCAGTAGGTGTCCCTAGTTCAAAATGATAATAAGGTGTAAAATCAGAACAAGTCCAATAATTATTCATTGGTCGAACTTTCCATGCAAACTTTGTCCATTGATAATTATAAAACAAATCAGTCAAATAATTATTAGGTAAATCTATCTCATCTACATTTCTTATTATGGTTGAATACATGGGACCTCCTATAGTAAACACCCCAGATGAGGTTACAGGATATAACTCTACTAAATACATAGTAGCTCCTGCTACTGGAGACCAATCTAGTTTAGTTGTATTTCCAGATAATTGAAAAATAGCCCCATTAGATGGTGTGATATTAGTAATACCTACTTCCGAAACCTGTATAGTTGATGCAGGTGATTGAGTCACCCAACCGGGATTGCTTCCTCTAGAAATAATATCGTTTAATATAGCTCCTCTTTGCTCCATTGAGAAACTATCTCTACAAGAACTATAATAGCCCATGAAATTTGCCTCATCAGGGTTTAATGTTGCCCCACTAGGATCATAAGTCAGTGGTGTAAAATTACAGCTGGAAGTAGTTTTAACAGAATAGTAATCTGCTGGAGTATCACAAAATCCATCTGCAGCATAACTGCAATTTTTGTTAGGTCCTGTTCTAGTTACATATTCTACATAACGAGTAGCTCCACTATAATAATGAGATGTTGGTGCATTTTGTCCAGGATAAACAGATTGAGCATCTACCCCTTCCCAACCATAAAAAGGATGGTTCAATGTAAAGAAGTGACCCAACTCGTGTGCTTCAACAAAAGAAGCATTAGGAGACATCATATCTTTTCGGATAACTACATAGTCTCCTGTTCTACTATAAAAACTAGCTCGCTTGTTAATAGCTACACCAACTCCTGAAGTTATATACATATTAACTGTTTGAGCAATCTTGTATATGGCAGTGCTCGACATTTTGATGTTAGCACTAGCATTTTTAGGATCATTATGAATATGATCATCTAATATATAATGTATAGTATCGTGTATAAAAAACTGAACATCTTGATTTGCATAATGACCATTCAAATCACAAACCATTTGATAGATATCCTTTTTAGGTGCATGACCATTGCCACTTAAATCAGCAACATTGTGTATAGATAAAGGAATATAAGTAGTTGCTCGACTATTTTTGTATGCTGCAATCTGGCTAGCTGTTATATGCTTTCGATTATACATCATGGCCTCTTTCATCAAAGCTTGATCTTCTAAGGTTGTTCCACATTGATGTTGTCCATTACTGAATAATGCCATAAAAAGCATAGAAAAGGAAAATATAAGGAACTTGATTTTTTTCATTGTTGGTGGCATTTCTATTTTTGAATCAAAAAAATAGTGTATGATATATTTCATACCATACACTATTTACTAAATATAGCATCTAATTATTTAGATTATCTCTGTACAATTAACTTTTTGTGCAATGCACCTCTTGCTGTTTGTACCACTACCATATAAGCACCAGCACTTACATTTGTTAAGTTGATTTCTACTCTATTTTCGCCTGCAGTCAATAATTGACTAGGTTGTTCTGCCAATAATTGTCCTTGAATAGAATACAGTTGGATAGATCCTTCCAACTCCTCGGTACTTTGCACTACTACTGTTGTGCTATTTCCTACCACTGGATTAGGATTAACATCTACTGACATTATTCTTCTAGCTTCCAAATCCTGTGTACCTGTAGGAGTACCTAATTCGAAATAAGAATAAGGAGTATAACCAGCACAAGTCCAATAATCATTCATTGGGCGAACTCTCCATGCAAATCTTGTCCATTGATAATTATAAAACAAATCAGTAAAATATGTATTTGCTAAGTTTACTTCATCTACATTTCTCATTACTTTTGACCAGATTGGGCCAGCGAAAGTAAATACTCCATTTCCAGTTGCAGGATATAATTCTACAATATACATAGTCGCACCAGGAACTGCATTCCAATCAAGTTTAGTAGTATTTCCAGACAATTGAAAAATAGATCCATTTGCAGGAATCATACTAGTTACACTTGTTTCAGAAACTTTAGTAGTAGAAGTTGGTGTATTCGTCAACCACTGTGTCCAGTTTGAATAGTTATTACTAAACTGGTTTGATCTTGCTACAACATCTGCTTGAATAGCTGTTCCTTGCTGATTTGAAAAACTATCTACACAATGATCTCCAAAATAAGACATAATATTCTTTTCATCAGGATCTAAAGTAGCTCCTGTAGGATCTTTATAAGCTGGTATATAGTTACAACTATTATTTCTATCTGATTCATAATCGGCAGGAGTATCACAGAAATAATCGGCAGAATTATTACAATTACTTCCTGCACCTCTAGTTACCTTTTCTACTGGCCACCCATTAATAGAAGCAGGTACATTACCAGAAACAGGATTGTTTCCTTCCCAACCATAAAAGGTATGTGGTAATGTAAAAAAGTGCCCCACCTCATGTGTTTCGGTAGAAGACTTACCTGGCGCCATCATATTTTGACGAATTACTAGATAATCCCCACCTCCATCATACCAACTAGAGGACGCTCCATTTACAGATTTAGTGATATACATATTAATGGTGTTGTATATCTTATAGGTACCTGACATTTTTATTCTTGCCGACAAACTACCTGGGTTATCCCAAAGATGATAATCACTTCTAAAACGAATAGAATCTGTTATAAAAAATTGAATATCATGATCTGCATAGTTATTATTTAAATCACAAATCATATCATAAATATCTTCTACAGGAGCATAGTCTGCACCTTGATAACCCACATTTTGAGGAGTTATTGGCACATAAGTAACAGCTCTATTGTTTTTCATTGCATCAATATCTGCTTGCTTGATATTCTTTCTATTTCTAAGCAGATTATCTACAATGATTGCTTGATCAGCCATAGTTGTTCCACACTGATTAGTATGCTGATGTTGTGCCCCCCCTATAAAAGGAAGCCCCAGAACTGTTGCTGATAAAATAAGTGTTTTAAGTTTTTTCATACGGTTAATATTTTTTGTACTTAATTTTGCGCTATATAATAAAAAATGTGTTTGGCCGATAAGTTAATTACTTCTGGATAATTAGTTTTTTGTGGACAGCTCCTTTAGCTGTTTGAACAACCACCACATATGTTCCAGCATTAATGTCATTTAAATTAATTTCTATTTTGGTTTCTCCCTTCTCTAAGTATTGATTGGGTTGAGCAGCCAAAAGTTGCCCATGAATAGAATACAACTGAACAGTTCCTTCTATTCCCTCTCCACTAATGATCGTAACAGTCGTATTATTTCCTACTACAGGATTAGGATTCACCTGTACATCCATTATTTTACTAGTTTCTTTTTCTATGTCTATTGTTCCTGTTCCTAAACTCACATCAAAATAAGTATAAGGAGCATAGTTTGTACAAGTCCAGTAATCATTCAAGGGTCTAACTCTCCAAGCAAATTTTGTCCAATTATATCCAATAAACTGATCTGTGAAATAGGTATTTGCTATATTAACAGCATCTGCGTTTTTAACCATTCCTTTCCAAATAGGACCAGATCCAGCATAAACGCCATTAGATGTTGCAGGGTATAACTCTACAATATACATAGTAGCACCAGTTATGGGTGCCCAATCTAGCGTAGTAGTTCCGCTACCTGAAGCAGGCACCGAAATAGTTGATAAATTTATAGGATAGGTATAAGTTAGCCCAGTTTCCGAAACTTTTACAGTAGAGTTTGGCGTCTGAGAAGCCCAACCTGTCCAATTAGGATAAGAAGAAAATGCTCCTGATCTAGATAGTATATCTGCAGCCATTGCTCCTTTTTGTTCTGTAGAAAATAGATTTACGCAAGTAGAACTATAATACGACATGTAATTGTTTTCATCTGGGTCTAAGCTGGCTCCTGAAGGATCTTTAGCAGTAAGATTATTTGTACACCCATTAACAAAAGTACCTGTCTGTGAATAATAATCGGCAGGAGTATCACAAAACTTATCTGCGGCAGTAGAGCAATTAGCCCCTGCACCTGTTCTTGCTACATACTCAACAGGTTTGCCATTAACAGTTGTAGGTACATTACCTCCTCCATAAAGACCTTCTGCATCTGTGTTTTCCCAGCCCACAAAAGTATGTGGCAAAGTTAGATAATGCCCTATCTCATGAGTTTGTGTTATAGATGGCCCTGGATAATAAAATTGAGGCTTGTACATTGCTATAAAATCTCCTGAAGGACTATAATAACTAGTCGCTTTATTTGCATTTGGACTGGTTGTTATATACATATTTATAGTATTAGGAATCTTATAAGTGCCACTCATTTTTATAGTAGAAGTTAAACTCCAATGATTGTCATGAATATGATAATCTTGACGATAATGTATAGTGTCATATATAAAAAATTGAACATCTTGATCTGCGTAGTTATTGTTCAAATTACATAACATTACATAGATATCCTCAACAGGAATATATCCGTTCCCATTCAAATCAGCAATATTGTGAATAGATAATGGTAGATAAGTGATTGCTCGACTAGCTTGCATAGCATTAATATCCACCTGCTTGATATTCTTTCTATTCTCTAACAACCGTTGCATAATAAGCTGTTGATCAGCATAACTTGTTCCACAAGTTGAATTATGCTGATGTTGAGCATCCAATATAGATGTTGCTACTATTGCAATAATAATTGTTGTAAGTAATTTCATATTTAGGAATTATTCCTTTATTTGATAAAAAGGGGGTTATCTTTTTATGATCCAAATTTAAACTATAAAAGTTGTTTTCTATCCTTTTTGTTTAATATTATTTCAAAATAAATGTACTTTTCTAATTAATATTTTGTGCTAGAATAGAACTCTTGAACTAAGAACTTAATAACATGTACTATTATAAATAGTTGAGGGATTGATTAGGGAGGATTAGTTCTTATTTTACTTACACTATCTTCTAATATAGAATGAAGATAGCATTTTTGTAGCAAAACAAAAAAAACACTTTAAACTACTTGTCAAGCTAAACACAACACCCAAGCCCCCCATAATAGCTAATTTTACTAGCAAAATCCAAAATAAACTGTCAGACTTAATAAGCCTTTTCCATCTAAAAAACAACCTATATCCCAGTTCATTCTAAAAATCAGAAGTAAGGATATCTAATAAAACAATCTTTTTCACCTCTAAAAACTTAAAAAAATATTACTTTTAGGGATTAAGCAAAATTTTGATAGAAACCTTTAGAGTTGATTATGAGATATTGGCTAAGCATCAATGTAATTGTATTATTATCCATCAACACCAGTCTTGGACAAATGTTGAGCAATCAGGGTACTTTAATTTCCGTAAAAAATGATGCGGTAGTATCTGTGCATGGAGATGTCCTGAATGACAATAATGGTACATTTGACAACAGTAACGAGATTCATGTCCATGGAAATGTAGAAAACAATGGAAACGGAACATTCTACAACAGCAAAACTATCTATGTTGATGGCGACTGGGAAAACAATGCAAACAATGAAGCATTTACCAGTACTACAGTTGGTGAAGTTATTTTGCTAGGTGACGATCAAACTATAAAAGGAAGTTCAATTACTCGCTTTTTTGATCTAAAACTAGAAAATACAGGCATCAAATACGCTACTATTGATGCTTATATCAATGGTACATTGTACCTCAATGATCGTGAGTTTAATGCTGACACTAATACAATCCATGTTTTCAATACTGATCTTAATGCTATTATGCACACACAGGGCAGTCCTTATTGGGGAATGGTTAGTAACGATGGTAATGGCGGTCTTTTGCGCCATACACTCAACGATCAAGCCTATTTTTATCCTATAGGGAGTAGCCTTAATGGCATTCAGTTTCGCCCTATCAATATCAAACCTAATACAACTGCTGCAGCAGCTTACAAAGCTCGCCTAGCCGACATCGATGCTACTATCGATGGTTTTGACAGAGACTTACTCAGCCCAGAGCTTTGTAATATTAATCCACATTTTTATCACAGAATAGCTCAGACAGCAGGTACTCAAGGAGCTACTTTAGATTTCTTTTATGATGCGGTTGCAGATGGCAACTATTCTAATATTGCACATTGGGATAGCAATTTATGGGAAAATGCATCTACAGGTACTAATGCTATAGATACGACTTATAACTTGACAGTTCTTACAGGAACTAGTGTGGTAACTAACTTCACTCCAAATCCTTTTGCTTTAGCCAAACCTGGAATCGTTGCTCAAGTTTCTGCAGACACAGTTATTACAGTAGGTACGACTGCAGAATTATCTGCATCAGGAGGTGATTTTTATACTTGGACACCTGCTCAAGATTTGTCTTGTGATATATGTGACAACACTATAGCTTCACCTTTAGAAACCACAACTTTTATAGTCAACATTGAAAACATTGAAGGATGTATAGTTGTAGATACTGTATTGGTAGAAGTAGAACCTGTAACTGAAGTTTTAGTTCCAAATGTATTAACTCCTAATAACGATGGGAAAAATGACACTTGGTATATCAAAAACATTGACCTATTTGATACACGTAGTGTCAAAATTGTGAACCGTTGGGGCGATATAGTATTTGAAGCTAAAGTCTATCAAAATAATTTCAATGGTGAATTTGCTGGTGGTAAGCTTCCTGCAGGCACTTATTATTATATACTCGACTTGGGTGAAGATTTAGGTATCCACAAAGGTCCAGTTACCATTATTCGAGAATAAAACAACCTTAATATATGTCAAAGTTTTTATCCTTTCTAATGTTAGGCTGGTTAGCTATATCCTATTCTTCCTGCAAAAAGTATGAAATTAGCTCAACCGAAGATTTTGAGACTTGTGTCAAACAAGTGATGAAAGATCAAAAAATTCCAGCTGTAGCAGCACTAGTTTTTCAGAAGGATAAAATCTTACATGAACAGTATTTTGGGTCGGCTGACTTAGAAAAAAATGTTGCGTTGGATGCTCAACACATGTTCTTAATAGCATCAATATCCAAAACGATAACAGCTACAGCCTTGATGAAACTTTATGAGCAGGACAAGTTTCAGCTAGACGATGCGATTAGTAATCACCTCCCTTTTACAGTAGAAGCTCCAGAACACAAAAGCACTCCAATTACCTTTCGGATGCTGCTAACCCACACATCTTCTATTATAGATAACTCTACTGCCCTTGACAAACAATATTATTATGGAGAGGATAGTCCTACTAGCCTAAAAGATTTTTTTGAAGGTTATTTTACCGTAAATGGTCAAGACTACGATGCAGAACTCAACTTTAGTGGTAAAAAACCTGGTACTACTCATGAGTATTCCAATGCTGCTTCTGCGCTAATTGGAGTATTGGTAGAACAACTTTCAGGTAAACCTTTTGACAGTTATTGCCAACAACAAATTTTCACTCCTTTGGATATGAACAACACTTCTTGGAGATTAGCAAATTTGGATAGTAGCCTTATTGTTCGCCCTTATTTATATGAAGGTGGAGACTATACAGCTGTCCCACATTATACATTCACAGACTACCCTAATGGAGGCTTGAGAACTACAGCACAAGATCTTTTTAAGTTTTTGTCTGCCTATGCTCAAAATGGACAGTATCAAAACAAAACTTTGCTGCAACCTGCAACAATTTCAGAGATATTTTCGGAGCAAATTCCTGATGTGGAAGCAGGAGTTGGGCTACATTGGTTTTTGATGGACACCAATCGTGATCTTTGGGGACACAATGGAGGCGAAAAAGGAGTATCTACCAATATGGTTTTTCACAAAGGAACGCAAATAGGCGTTATTATATTAAGCAATGGTAACGATGGTAGTTTTGACAAGCTTACTGGAGCTATTTATGATTGGGCTTTAGAACTTTAGAACTATTTCTATCGAATGTGTTTCTTACCCTTTACAGAAACTATAAAAAATCGTACTTTTGTCTTTTCCTTTATTATATTGATATAACAGTTCGCTGTTTTTTAGTTCTTGATAATCAAATTGATAGCACTTTAGTAGCAAAAACTATTAACATTTATTATCAATTACTTGCTAAAATTCAGCCAACTATAGTTGATAGTTAACTCTTTTGTATATGAAGATTTTTAGTATCCTTATCCTATTTTTACTATTTAATGGCATAATTGCTCAAGCTCAAAATGTTGGGATAGGAACTAATACTCCTGATCCTACTGCAAAGTTGCATGTAGAATCTAGTAATAGTGGTATGCTAATGCCTAGATTGACGACTACACAACGAAATGGGATAGCAAGTCCTGCACATGGTCTAATCATCTTTAATACAACAGATAGTGTCTTCCAGTTTTGGAATGGTCAATGCTGGTTGAGCACCCATCAACCTGATTGCTATGACTGTACTTTTGATATGACTTTTTCGCAAGATACAGGCGTTGTAGACCGAATTGTATCAGATAGTGCCACTGTTCAAATTACCCTTTCTCAAAATACAGGCAACCCTCAAAATATAGCTTTTGATGTAATCAACAGCTTACCAAACGAGATGTTTATCTCCTTTAGCCAAAACCCAACAGCCTCCACATCTACAATCACTATGACCACAAAGGTACTCCCCTTTATACAAGGAGGCACCTACCCTGTTATAGTCAAAGCTTATTGTGGAAATTACTCACAGACTTTTATTTATACTGTTTATGTAGAGCCTTGCTATAGAGTAAGTGTATTAAACAGCACCCAAAATTATGATTTATCTACAGGCTTATATACTCAATATCCAAGTGCACCAACTACTCAACCTATTTGTGTAATAGCAGATATAGACAATGGTGCTCAAATCACTAGTAATACTACAGCATCTCCAGCTTTCACTGCAGGTAGTTTACCTGCAGGTTCATTGGTTGCTATTCTCAACAATGGGTATATATTGGGCAAAGGTGGTAATGGAGGTACAGCTTATAGTCCTACATCAGGTACTAGTGGCGCTGGTTTTGATGGTGGTAGTGCCATCAACCTAACAACTAAAACTTATGTTCAAAACAACTTAGGTGTTTATGGTGGTGGCGGTGGTGGAAATGCTATGGCTTTCGAAATTAGTTGGACTCCCCCTCCTCCTGGCAATATAGTCACACTTGGTATCTTCTTAGGAAGTGGTGGTGGCGGTGGCGCAGGTGGTCCTCAAGCTGGTATTGGGGGCCTTGGAGGTAATGCTCCTGGCGGGATTGTAGGTTTTTCTTTCTACACTCCTGGAAATGATGCTACTGCAGGTGCGACTGGCGTAAAAGGACTTGGTGGTTTATTCAATTATCCTATACCTATCAATTTAGGTCCTGTGTCTATGTCACTTAGCCCTAATGCTACAGGTGGTAATGGTGGAGATTATGGTTATCCAGGCACTCAAGGTGCTTTTGATCTTAGAATCTCTGCATCCATAGTTATTAATATTCCATTTATTGGCCCTATTACAATTCCTGTAGCCAATAATATTGCTATTCCTATTCCTGTTCCTCCACCTCCAGCAGGACTGTCTGGTTTTGCTGTTAAACGAAATGGCAATGATTGCAATATTCCAGACAATCACTATACAACATCTGGTGTTAAAGGGCGTGTAGGAAATTAATTAGTGTAGACTTGACTATTAAAACAATAACATGAAAACAGTTTTCTATATATATATTCTTCTAGGTATTAGTCTAAGCTCCTTTGCTCAAACATTTGAGGGCAAAATCACATTTAGTACAGCTGACCTAACCTCTAAAGAGACTGCACAGGTCGACTATTATACTAATGGTAGTTATGGCAAAATGCTTTTCCAGACCAACAATGAGTTTGGCAGCAACCAATACGAAATCTATACAGAAAGTAATGGTTCTAAGACTTATTTAGCCACACCAAGTACCAGTACCTACATAGATGTCAGCAATCATATCAATGGATTTGATCTTTACCAAAATACTATTTTTGCTGCAAAAACAGGTCAAACTCAATCTATCTTGGGCTATACTTGCGAAGAGGTAAAGTTAACTACAGACCAAAATCAAATAACAATTTGGGTGAGCACTCAATTGCCTTTTACTAAAACAGATTTAAGCTCCCCTCTTGCTCAAAGTGGCATATTTGAGATATTAAATCAGTGGCAAATCGCAGGAATTCCTGTTAAAACAGAAATAAAGGATAAAAAAGGTAACCTGACAAGCTCTCAGGAAATAACTAATATTGTAATCCAAGCACAAAACGTTTCTGATTTACAATTACCTATACATTATACGGCTGCGGACTAAACAATTTTTGGATTAAAACGATTATTTTAAAGTAATACTCCATTGATTTTTTAGTTTTTTGCCAAAAACATAAAGAAATATCTTGTATCAAATTGATTATCAAATTTTTACACCTTTAGCAAAACAAGTCATATCACACTAATAATCAATTCAATACGATTTTCCAATGGAGTAGTGTTAAAGTGTAACTAATTTTATAATTATAGATTATAATAAAAAATGAGTAAATTAAAGCTAGGAGATTCTATACCATCTTTTGAATTGAAAGATCAAGAAGAAAACTTGATTAACAGCAATAGTCTAAAAGGGAAACCTTTGGTTATCTATTTCTACCCAAAAGATGATACACCTGGATGCACAGCACAAGCCTGTTCGTTTAGAGACAATTATGAGGAGTTTGAAGAATTAGGAGCGTTGGTTATTGGGATTAGTGGAGACAGCCCCAAATCGCACCTTAAGTTTGCCCAAAAGCACAGACTCCCGTTTATGCTATTAAGTGATGTGGGAAATAAAGTGCGCAAACAATTTGGAGTCCCAGGAAGTTTGTTTGGGATGTTGCCAGGAAGAGTCACCTACGTTTTTGACAACAAAGGTAGTTTAATACATATTTTTAATTCGCAGCTAAAGGCAAAAGCTCATATACCAGAAGCTTTGCGTCAATTGCAAAAAACTGTTTAATTGATATGGAATATATCAATCCATTTAAGCTTTTTCACCTATCTCCTGATTGTACTAATGAGGATGTAGAACGTGTAGTACAAGAAACTACACAAACCTTTCAGACTTACCCTGATGATAAAAAGATATATGTCTATGGCAGCAAGTATCTTAGAACACAGGTAGAAAGAGCATTGACAGATATACAAGTAGCCGAAAAAAGAGCCTTTCATGCAAAGCTGTTGATTCACAAAGACTTACTCAATTTTTTGGAATATGGTCATTTGGGCTATTTCAAAAGTGCTCGCAAAGGACTCAAGAACGAATCTGAGGCTTTTTACTCCTTTTTAGCACCTTACTTTGGTTATCAGTATAGCGAAAGTATGCTTCAAGCAATAAAAACTAATGACGAAGAAACCTTAGAGTTACTAGCTTCCGAATCGCTACCAATAGGAACAGAACAAGAACAAGACTATTATGGTGCTGCCAACAACTATGTGCAAGACACTATAGCAGAATTGCGTAAGCTTCAAGAGCGCCAAGAACTAGTATCTATGTCTGAGCGAGAAATGACTTCTCACCTTTCAGATAAGACCATCAAACTATACAATATATTGCCTGACTACTTTTATGCTACTCGCAACTTGATAGCGAATGAAGTTTATAATTTAGCTATGGTAATGTCTACAAATTATGGTCGTAGTGATGGTGCTCAAACTATGCTCCGCCAAGGTCTAAAACTAAAACTAGACGAAACTGTCAAGAAGAATTTAGAAGACTTATTGGACAAACACTCTTTCAAGGTTGGTCGTCCTCCAAACTGGTTAATTCTTGGTGTAGGGGTTATTATCTTATTGTTTTTGATGAAATATATCGAAACTACATTCTTTGCTGGTTAAAATACTGCATGAAAATAACCTATGTCAGTTTATTAAATCTTAAGATTCCTTATTTTTGAAGTACATAAAACAATTCAAAAATGAAATTCTTAATATTTACTACGCTGATCCTTATACCTTGCTTTTTAGCAGCTCAAACACATAAGGTCTATTATTCGATGGAAGAGGCTCTACAAACTCCAGAGCTAGTCTATAGACTTGATTTGTCTAATAATAAAAATCCAGAACTTCTTGTACTTTTTGAGCGAGTTGGTGAATTCAAAAATTTAAGGTGGTTAGATATTCGAAAGACTAAAATCAACTACTTACCTGCAGATCTTACTAAACTAGCCAAGTTAGAGTATATATATTATGAGCCATGGCTTTCTTCTCTTGCTAAAAATAAATTTCCTGATCAATTATATATTTATCATAACCTTAAAGAGGCACTAAAGGAGCCTAGCCAAGTTTACAGATTAGCCTTATCTGATGATCGGCAAACCGAGCCATTTTTGGGTCTAATCAAAAGTATTATCTACAAAAACTATTCTGTCTCAGAAGAAGATTTATCAGGTTTACACCTCGTTTTTGAAAATGCTATAACCAATGCAGGCAAATCTAATTCAAAAGAACTCTTAGCTAAACCTTCTAGACTTTTTAAAGAAGAACTATCCATAATTAACCTCTTAGAAATAGAAGAAGAAGCAAAACTACAAGAATACTTTGATAGTGAGGAAAAAGGAGGGTATGGTCCTGACTCTAAAAAATCCTCCATTAAGAGAATTTTTAAGCACGAAAAAAATAGACTGCTCAAAATATTCAAAGAAGAAAAAGCTAAACTCCGAGACTTATTTAAACAAAAGGAAAATGTATTCCGCCATTTATCTAAACAAGACCTTGCTACACTCCAAAAATCATTCAAAGAAGAAGTCTGGAAATTTCAAAATCGAGCAATTCCCTTCCCTAATCTACAAGACCTAAACTTATCAAACAACAGAATATATAAATGGCCTTCTGGAATAACAGGATTCAAAAACTTAGAAGTACTTGACTTTAGTAACAACTATTATATGGACAGCTTATCTCCTAATATATCTAGGCTAAAGAGGCTAAAAGTGCTAAACTTAACCAATACAGACTTACATCATATTCCTAAAAGTATTGCAAAACTTCAAAACTTGCAAGAACTCTACCTTGCTAATAATATGCTAGATAGTTTGCCGAATTCTATCCAAGAGCTTAAATCACTAAATATACTTGACTTATATGGGAATCAATTCACCTCATTCCCTAAATCAATTACACAACTCATATCTTTGAAGGAATTATATTTGTTCAACATGTCAGGAAGCTACGGTCAAGAAAAATTACTTTTACCAGAAAGTATTAGTAACCTCCAAAATTTAAAAGTTTTAGACCTATCCTATTTCAAACTAGAAACACTTCCCAATTTTTTGTTTACGCTAAAAAACCTAGAAATTCTTAAACTTAGTGGAAATGATATAACAAAAATTCCTGAAGCGATTGAAGAACTTAACCAACTTAAAGAAATCCATCTTTTTTCAAATAAACTAGAAGACCTCCCTTCATCTATTGCTAAACTAAAAAATTTAGAATTACTCTACTTGGGGCATAATAAACTAAAAAATATTCCTAAAGTACTAATGAAACTCCAAACTCTAAAAAGATTAGACCTTAGCCTTAACCAACTGACAAGCCTACCTGAAAATTTTACTACTTTAACAAAGTTAGAATCCTTAGGATTAAATAGGAATAAATTAAGTGTTTTACCTGCAAATTTTGAGAAGTTCCAAGAACTCAAAGAATTATATCTTTCTAAGAATAAACTAACAAGTTTACCAGAAAGCATATCTAAGCTCAAAAATCTAAAATTGTTATCTGCAAGGAAAAATCAATTGAATAAACTGGCGAAAAGTTTTAGTAACTTAAAGCAACTTCAACAACTCTCCTTAAGTTATAATCAATTCAGTAGTTTACCAAAATGCATAAAAACACTAAACTCACTCTACCATTTTAATATAAATGAAAACCCATTAACTACTAACCTCACAGAGATTAGTGAATGGACACAACTCAGATATCTAGATCTGGGTAAAAGATCCACTAAAGAATTAGAGCAATTAAAAATCAAACTCCCACAATGTAAAATTGTAAACCACAACTATGCAGAAATCTTTTTAGAGCAAGGACTTGAGCGCCCCCCATTACAACTACATATATTCTCTAGATCAGCTACCCAGCCTTTAGGAAGAATTATTCCCTAAACTGATGTAAGGCCTCTTTTGCAAAATCCCATTCTGGAGTTTCTAACACGCCTCCAAAATCGATAGGATACCAAGGAGATAAAGCACTTGCATTAAAATTATTGAGGATATGAATACTTTGTGCAGGCATATAACTCTGTGCAACTAAGAATAGTTTATGTCCAGTCTGAGGATTTTCGGCAACATCCATTATCAAAATAGCATGTCCTGGGTAACCCCCTTTTATAAATACATCTCCAGCTTCTACGTCCTCTAACTTTTTAGCCTTCATCTCTTTCTCCAAAGAAGCCGTACCTGCATACATAAATATGCTACGCATATACTTTTTGAAATTGCTATAAGAATTGTCTGTTTTGCCTGTAGTTGAGCTAAAAGAGACTTTTCCTCCCTTCACTCTAGGCTTTTTGCCCTTACGCCAATCATCAAAAGCAACCTTATGTCCACTAGTGTAGTTAAAATGGATCTTAGAATACTGTTTTTGGCTATAATTATACTAAGCTTTTAGGCGCATAACAGCATCTGCACATTGCTGCAAATCTCTATTACCAATATCTATATTTACAACTCTATTAGCTCCACTCTGATAAGGTTTCTCTCCCCCATTATACAACATTACAGGAGTCCCTTTAGGCTCCATTGGTAAATACCTAAGCCATTCTCCAAAAGAACCTTTGGCAACAGCTACACGCTTATAACCTGCAGGCACTGGAATCTGATTGACCAAAGCATCTTTTTCTTTATAATTTTCTAACCAAGGATATCGGCTAGAGTTATGTTGAGGAGCAGGCTCATTATGTTCTACTACTGGTGCTGGAGTTGGATCAGGAGTTGGTTCTACTTTAGGTTCTATAGGCTTTTCTATTTCTACTGTAGATGGAGTTGGTTCTTCCTTCACTTCCACACTAGGTTCATCCACCTCTACAGGTTTATTTTCTTTGGTAGGTTCTGTATCTACTAAAGCAGGTTCTGTAGTTTTATTGTTTGTCTTATTCACTTCTTGACAACTCCACATTAACAAACAAATACACAAAATGATATAGATTCCTTTCATTATTTTGAATTTTGGGTTGATTATGTTTAGATATAATATTCCTAAAATACTACTGCTAATATAGCTCCATTTATTTCCTTTCAAGCAATTTTAGACAACCATTGGTTATTCTTTAGTAGTAGACGCTATTTCATCCTGAATTGGTGTATTCTAATATCTAAAAACTAAGTAACCACAACTTATTCAATTCCTTCTAAATCCTAGATTTTAGCCACTCAAGAATAATTTTATTCTTATATTTGTTTTGTATTTTGACATGCTATAAAAAATAATCAAATGAAAAGCGTTTTTTTAGAGAACGATGTCCAAGAAGTATTGGCAAGAATAAACAAACTGAGTCCAGACAGCAAAGCCGTTTGGGGGAAAATGAATCCAGCACAAATGCTAGCACACTGCAATGTTACTTACGAAATGGCTTATGAAGACAAACATAAAAAGCCTAATTTCTTCGTGAAATTCATGCTAAAATTAGCTGTAAAAAAGGCAGTGGTAGGCCCTAAACCTTATCCTAAAAACAGCCCAACGGCACCTCAGTTCAAAGTGCCAGCTCAAAAGGATTTTGAGGCAGAAAAAAAACGTTTAATTGACTACATCAACAAGACTAAAGATTTAGGAGCAGCCCATTTTGAGGGAAAAGAATCTCACTCATTTGGACCACTCAACAAAGATGAATGGAATGCTATGTTTTACAAACATTTAGATCATCATTTAACTCAATTTGGAGTATAAATACAACCTATGCCAGCTCAACTCTCCTCTACAGAAGAAAATTACCTAAAAGCTATTTTTAAACTTTCGGGCAACTCTAGCAAAAGTGTTTCTACCAATGCTATTGCGGCTATGATGGACACTTCGGCAGCATCTGTCACAGATATGCTCAAACGCCTAACAGAAAAGGGTTATACCTTGTATGAAAAATACAAAGGTGTTCGCTTAAGCGATGATGGACGAAAGATAGCTACAATGCTTATTCGAAAACATCGTCTTTGGGAATGTTTTATGGTTGATAAACTTAGTTTTTCGTGGGATGAAGTCCACCCTATTGCAGAGCAATTGGAACACATTCAGTCAGAGGAATTAATCAATCGCTTAGAGCACTTTTTAGGGTTTCCTAAATTTGATCCTCATGGAGATCCTATTCCTGACAAAGAGGGCAACTTTGCTTACCAGCAACAAATTCCTTTATCTGACTTAAAACCAAACCAAAAGGCTGTAGTTGTAGGAGTTAGAGAACATTCTCCTACTTTTTTGAAATATTTAGAACAGCTTAACCTTATATTAGGCGCGAATGTAGAGGTTTTGGATGTAGTAGAGTATGATGCCTCTATGCAATTGCACATCAACCAAAATTCTACTCAAATGGTGACCTTAAAGGTTAGCCAAAATGTTTATGTACAGCTACAATAATTCAATATTAGCAAGGGCTCTAAACACCCTTGCTAATATTAAGTAGTTATTCATTAGTTTCTGTCCAAGATTTGGCAGTAGCTATACTCGAAAGCATTTTCTTTGCTACATCTTCTATCTTAGTTTCCTCCTCTTTTAGGTAATATAAGATCTCTGTTTCTGGTAGTTCTACATAGTGATCTTCATGCACCTCCACACTCTTAAAATCACGCATCCACTGCATCATGGCTTCATCTGCTTGCTCTAGTTTAGAGAGCATATTAAGAATAGTATCTCGCTCTGGAGTCTTAGGACCTTCGCCTAATTTAGCTAAAGCTTTTCGCAATTTCTCTTGCAATCGAGCTATATCCGCCGTTTTGGGCATGACTTCATCATGCTTAACAATCACCAATTGGTATAAAGAATCGCTCTGTGCAGTTAATATTGAAGTAGGATTTCCCTCTACTGTATTTGTAGAATTTGTTTCTGTGGTTTCGCCTCCACAAGCGGTCAACATCAACATTAATCCAAATAAAAAAGCTGTAATCTTATGCATCATTCTGTTTTTGGTTAATTTTGTGGCAAGTTAATATTAATCTACCAAACTTCTCCTATTAATTATTACAATATTATGGCAAGAAAAAGCAAAAAAATAAGCGAGTCTCGGACAGTCATGACTGAAATAATTATGCCTAATGATACAAACCCAATTAACAATCTGATGGGTGGCAACCTTATGCGTTGGATGGATATAGTCTCTGCTATTTGTGCTGGCAAACATTGCGAGCATCATGTGGTTACAGTTTCGGTAGATAATGTAAGCTTTGACAAGCCAGTTCCTGTTGGAGATGTAATCACATTGCAAGCTGTTGTAACACGTGCATTCAGTACTTCTGTAGAGATTTTTGTAGAGGTTTTTGCTGCTAATATGCAAGGGGGTAATTCTCGTCGTTGCAATGATGCTTATTTCACTTTTGTAGCCGTTGATGACAGTAAAAAGCGTCCTCAAGCTATTCCTGCTGTATTGCCTTTAACTGCTGAAGAATTAAAGCGTTATGATGAGGCACTTCAACGTCGCCAATTAAGCTTGTTGTTAGCTAAAAAATTACCTCCAGAGAAAGCTCAAAAAATCAAAGCTGAGTTAATTCAGAATCTATAGGCAAAATCAAGCTTTTATCTTTTTATACATAAAAATCTCATCAAGATATTGCCCTCCCATTTTTAAGAACTGGGGTTCTCTTCCCCAAACTTCAAATCTCATTTTGATATAAAGTTTTTGTGCCTTTTCAGCAAAATCGGTAACGCTCAAATGTATAAACTCTAAACCTTCTATTAGAGATGCTTTTTCTATACATTCCCTTCATAGTAACTTGCTCAGACCTTTGCCTCTCCAAGTAAGTGGTCTGATCATATACTAAAGATCTAAAATTAATTGGTTCTCTGACAGTTTTTGCCAAAAAGGGAAAAAAAGTTAAGTTGGTCTAAAAATAAAAATGGCATTAGACTTAGAAATTTACACAGGGATTCTGAATATACCTAATTTGAAAGT
>JAAEPD010000524.1 GCA_024222455.1 Aureispira sp. | reverse complement strand
ACACCTGCTCCAGCTATGCCCATCGCTTGTTTGATGGGGCTAGTAATATTCATTTCTATATATTTTGCCATAGTCTTTTTGTTTGGGTGTAAAGGTAAGCTTATTTGATTAAGACTAAACTCATTTTGAGGTAGAATTATTCTAAAGAACTATCTCTGTAATTCCGCTTTTCAATTCTAGCTGATGCTCCTTCCAGTAAAAACATCCCTCAAGCCCATTAGGTAAAGATATTTGTCCTAAAACCCCCTTTTTCCCAGATTTTTTAAGTTTCACATATATATCACCATATCTATGAGGAACTTTGCCTTCAATCCATTCTAAGCCACAAAAATCAGGCGCAATACAAACCTTTTCAAAACCAAAATTCTCAGGTTCTACACCACAGATTAGAGAAAAGAAGTAATACAAAGGCGAAGAACTCCAAGCATGACAATCAGAACGGGAAGGCTCAGGTTCTTCCATAAAAGTAGTCAATCCATTTTGGAGCATAGCCTCCCATGTAGATAGCATTTCTACATACAATTCACCACATTCCACTTTTTTGATAGCCTCCGAAAGATAAAACTTGAAGTAATAAGAGCTTTGAGCAAGAGCAGATCCCTTACAAATCTGCTTAATGACACCCTGTTGTTTAGCTTGAGGAATAGTATCAGTCAATACTGCAAAGATGTTTGCATGCTGACTGAAAGTATTCTTTTTAGTTGTATCAGCAAGTAATCCACGTTCAGCGTTCCAGCAATGCCCCCAAACAGCTTTTTGGACATCATTTGCTATATTTTTCCATTTCTGACCTAAATCAAGCATCCCCAAATAATCAAATACCTCAACAGCTTTTTGGATGGTATAAATATACTGAAGACTAATAACAGCAGAACTCCCATCCTCCGCCATTGGAGGCACACCTGTTTCCCACTCTTCAAATTCGACCCAATCCACAAAATTCCATCCCTCTACTCTACCCAAAAAACCATTTGACATTCGTCTATCTTCAAACCACTGCAAAATATCCAATACAGCTGGCAACATTTGGTCTATAAATTGACTATCATCACAATGCCTTAGATAATCCCATAGCATCGTAATCCATATCAACGAAAAGGTAGGAATAAGCTGTGGATCATAACTAGGATAACGACTTTGCGTAATACCTATAGGCAGCCTTGAATCATAAAAATCGGTTATGGATTTCTTCCACAATCCAGTATCGCCTGATACATAAAACGTAACTAAGGATTGTACTCGTGCATCCCCAATATACTGCAACTGTTCATAATAAGGGCAATCAACAAAGGATTCGCCTGCACATAATCGTTGAGTACGCCATCCAACCTTAAATATATCTGACAACAAGGGATTGTTAGAAGAAAATGTAGCCTGCTCTACTAATGGATACCCTGTAAATAAGCTATAAAATTGCTGTATATACAAAGGTTCATCTTGGGTTGTTATATCTAATTGTATATACCGAAAAGTTCTCCACCATAAAGGTCCATAAAAACGGGCTAGTCCACCATCTACAACAATACAATCATAGTGTCCCTTTATCTTTTTCCCCTCTATCTCATTTCGATTTCCCTTATGTCTTGTAATTTCCTCTTTACCATCCTTTATAGCCACCTCAAAAAGACTCTCCGCATAGGTCATTTTGATCTGACTCCCCTTTCCTTTTCCAAAAAGAATTTTGGGATAAGCATTTGTCAATATTTCTTGATCTAAAAGGATAGAAACTGAACAGTTTTTAGCAACAACAAGTTCGCCCTCCTCAGTAAGCAATGAGCTAGCATCGTCTATCCCTTCACATTTTCTTATCCTCCCCAAAAATTGTTTTTTAGATTCCATCAAAGGAATTTCGCTAGGATAAAGCGCATATGTTGGAATGTTTCCATAATCACCTATACTTCTTATGGTCTTGCCTTCTTCTAATTCTCTTGCATTAAGCCATTCTTCATTTTCAAAATGAGCATCTTGCCATTGCCAAACATATTTATCACAAGTAAACAATTCTCCTGGTCCTGTAACATAATATTTGGTAAGCCCTAAAATAGGATAAAATGAATGAGCAGCATCTCTCATTACTTTCCATTCTTGATTGGTGTTAATAATTTCTTCTTGGGCTGTATTTCCTTGAATAATTAATCCTGTTTGTACCGTAAATTGAGCCATTGGTCTAAGCTCCGAAAAATTCCAAACTTCTACAGCTATTACATTCTGACCTTTGGTCAAATAAGAAGCAATATCTACTGTTTCATATCTCCATTTCAATAAATTCCCTCGTGCAGGTCCATTACAAACTAATTGGCCATTCACATAGAATTTATATCGATTATCTGCTGAAATATTTATAATAAAATCCTTAGGTAGAGTCTCTAAAGAAATCAATCGCTTAAAGAAATATAAGCCTATTTCCTTTCCTAAAATTTCAGGGTGTGTAATCCATTTTGCTTTCCAAATTTCTTCAAGTAATCTTGGGTTTACCTTAGAGGTTAATTGCATCTAAAAACTTTATTTTTCATGTACTTCAAATATCGATAAATTACTACGCTTATCTATTCGCCTAAACACCCCATATACACCCCAACCAATCAACATTCCCAACAAGGCCCCACAAAACACATCCAACGGAAAATGCACCCCAACATAAACCTGCCCATAAGCAATAGAAAAGGCCCATAAATACAAGGCCCAAGGCAACCAACGAGCAGTCCAAAAATGGCGCATAGATAGATACAAAATAGTAGCCAAAGCAAAATGATTGGTCGCATGCGAAGAGGTAAAGCTAAAACCACCACCACAATGCACCAAGATACGCACGTTAGGTAAGCTAGAATCGTTGCAAGGGCGCACACGCTCTATACTTTTTTTGAGGAGTTCACTACTTGTTTGGTCTGCTATCAAAATCACTATTCCAACCATCAAGAGCACCCAAAAGACCTTCCATTGGTATTTGACACCCAATAGTACAGCAAACAAGACATAAAGTGGAATCCAGGTCTTTTTATCACGCCAATACGGAAATATGGTATCCAAAAAGGAATTGTGCCAGTCTCCATTGACCAGTCCAAACAACCATTTATCCAGTTCAAAAAGACTCTCTAGCATGGTTTAGCTATTAATATCAAGCGATCTGACTCTTCTAGATCAAATGGATTCAATGCAAAATCACCGAAGGTCTGTTCTATTTCTAATCCTGCACCTTTCAAAAATCCTTCAAAGTCTTCCAAACTCAAGGCTCTAACACGCTCTTGGAAGTGGTACAACTCCCCTTTATCCTCAAATCGAATATTCTTAACAATATATCCATTCTCTACATAACGCTGTAGATCAAAATCAATATCCCCAACTGTCTTTTCTTCCTTCAATACCAGTTTTTGAATAACCTTATGTGCATTAAAAAAATCAATAACCAATCGACTCTCATTACCTTTTAGCCCTTTAGCCATCTGATTGATTGTCTCTTGATGCTCCTCTAGCGTATCAAAATAGCCAAAACTGGTAAAGAGATTAAAGATATAATCAAACTGACCATAAGCCTCCAAAGATTCTCGCATATCATGCACTCCAAAAGACAAGCGTTCATGTCCAAACTGTTGAGCATGTGCAATACTCTCAGGCGATAAATCTACTCCAACAACATCTAAACCCTTAGAGGCTAAATATATAGAATGCCGTCCTTTGCCACAAGCCAAATCTAAGACACGCCCTTCATTCGACACAGCCAAGTGCTGAATTAAATTGCTCATAAAAAACTGAGCTTCCTCATCGTTTCTATGTTGATATAATTGATGATAATATGGCGAATCAAACCAAGAGGCAAACCAAGATGTAGTACTTTCCATGTTTCTTTTTTGTGTTAAAATTTGATCTTTTACAGGTTAAATTAGCAACAAAAAATCCCCCTAGCCCCCTTTAGAAGGGGGGAATTTTATATACAAAATGTATATTTAGATACTGTATTCCCCCTTCTAAAGGGGGCTAGGGGGATTTCAAGCACCATAACTCTTATAATTTCCTAGTCTTATTGTATTTTAAAAGCTGCCGTTTTCACTCGTTGAGTAGGCCATTTCCCTTCCAGTGTTTCTTCCAAAAGCAAAGCTTGTGCACTAGCTTGTTCAAACACCTGTTTTATGTTTTTTATTTGCCCAATAGGCACATAGTTTTCGTGGCATTGAGCCAAGAGCCAAGCAGCCTCTACAGTCAAAAAAGCTTTCTTTAGTTCAACAGTTAACTCCACTCTATGTTTAACACGTTGCGCATTGCTTACATAATTAGGGTTTGTAGCCAACTCAGGACAACCCAAAAACTTACATAAACCAACAAATTGCTTATCATTGCCTATTGCTAAAACTAATTCTTCACCATCTTTAGTCAAAAAAGTTTCGCCATAAGGCGCAATATTCGGATGTAAAGACCCCATACGCTGTGGAATATGTTCTCCCATCAACCAATTGGTGGCTTGGTTAGCCAAAGAAGCTATGGCAGCATCCAGCAAAGATACAGAGACATAACTCCCCTTTCCTGTTTTCATACGCTGAATCAAAGCCACTAAAATTCCTTGTTTGAGTTGGTGTGCGGCCAATACATCTATCAATGCCACAGGCATCTTGGTAGCAGGCCCATCAGGCTGACCATTCATATACATAAATCCTGACTCTGCTTGTAAAACCACATCAAACGCCACTCGTTTACTTTCCTCCCCAAAACCAGAGATATTTGCATAAATAAGTGCTGGATTTATAGCTCGTAAAGTCTCTTGATCCATCTGCATTTTTTTGGCAGAGCTGGACTTAAAATTAGCCACTACGATATCTGCTTCCTTCACCCATTCATGCACCTTTGCTTGATCCTCAGTAGTTGCCAAATTCAGAAAAACCACTTCCTTATTCCAATTCACAGCACAATAGTAAGCCGAAACAGGAGCTTCATTCGACTCTTTGGGCAAACGCCAAGTCCGAGTAACATCTCCACCTGTTCGTTGATTTTCTACCTTAATCACATTAGCCCCTAATTCTGCCAAGAACAACCCCACAGCAGGCCCCGCCAACACACTAGCTAACTCTATTACTTTTAAGTCTTCAAATATCTTTTCCATTATTCTTATAATTTTATCAAAACGCTTAACTTTCTATTTTACAGCCTCTTAAACAAATCTATACACTTCAACATCTTACTATTACTAGCCTTCTATTCTGTTTTTGTTTTAATAGCCAAGCACAAGATATTAATTTGGATACAATAGAAGCAAATAAACTTTGTATAGACTTACCTAAAGATAAAGAAAAAGCTTTTGAGCAGCTCCAAAAAGCGGCTAAACTATACCTAAAACATGGTTTGTCTAAGCAATATTATAATACTAGAATAGAAGCATTTTCTTATAGTACCTTTGATGAGGTTGATAGTATCATCATTCAAGCAGAAGGATTAATATCAGAGGTTTTTCAAAAACATAGTACAGAGTACAATTTACAAACCAAAGGGTTGCTTGATGTTGCTCTTAGTATTTTTGCTGCAATAAGTCTTCTTGGAATTTGGGCAAGACTTCGATCTAATAATCGGAATAAAGAAGTTGTTTAAATTAACATTTTTTGTAGCTTTGAAGCTTTTCTTTTATTATTAAAGGTTATGTAAGTAATTATAGTAGATGATAAATT
>JAAEPD010000523.1 GCA_024222455.1 Aureispira sp. | reverse complement strand
GCAAACATGAACCACTAACTGATGACCAATGGGAAGTTATAAAAGGCAACTTAAATTGGCAAAGAAAACGCAAATTATCTTTGCGGAAAATATTTGATGCGATACTCTGGATCACCCGAACAGGAAGTCAATGGAGAAATATGGAAAGCAAATATCCTCCATGGCAAGCCGTGTACTATTATTTTTATAAATGGAGTCGAAATGGCTTACTCAAAGAGCTTAACTTTGCCCTAAATAGTTGGGCTCGAATACAACAGTCAAGAGCAAGACACCCCAGTTTAGGAATAGTTGAGTCCCAAAGTGTTAAGTTAGCGCCACTTATTTATGAATATCGAGGAATAGATGGGCATAAACTAGTTAATGGGCGTAAACGCCAACTCTTGGTAGATGTACTAGGAAGAATATGGAAAGTTGCCGTACATCCAGCTAATATTCATGATAGTAAAGGTGGCCTACTCCTATTAGAAGATTTGAAAAAGAACAACCACAGCTAAAAAAAATAGTGGGTGATAGAGCTTATCGAGGAAATTTTGCTCAACAAGTAGAAAAGATGCAGATCGCCTTTGATCTACCTCAAAGAGCTAAAGGTCAAAAGGGTTTTGACAAAGAAAAAAAACGATGGATAGTAGAACGGACAATTTCTTGGTTCTATTTCTTTCGCAGAATTGTAATTGATTATGAACATACAACCTCAAGCTCCCAAGCCTTCTTGCTTTTAGCTAATATTTCTATGGCTTGTCGCAGAATTGACTTCTCTAAAATTTGAAATCTCCAAACACCTTCTTAGAAGTAATATTTTTTTAAGTTTTAGCAGAAAACTCAAAAAACAACGAACTATTATACTAAGTTTAGAATAGAATAATTTTACAGCTTTGTTTGTCAATACATCTTTTTGTTGTTTCTTTGAAAAAAATACAGAAGTAATGGCACAAGAATCGATAAGTCTCAATAAATATATTAGTCAAACAGGCGTTTGTTCTCGAAGAGAAGCCGATAAATGGATTGATGAAGGTCGTGTAAAAATTAATGGCAAAGTTGCCATAAAAGGTAACCGAGTTGAAGAAGGTGATACTGTTACTATAGATGACAAGGCCCTAACAGCTAAACCAGACTCTGTTTATATAGCACTCAATAAACCGACTGGTATCACTTGCACCACAGACCTTAGAGATCCTGACAATATCATTGAGTTCATGGATCATCCTAAACGCATCTTCCCTATAGGGCGCTTAGACAAACCTTCTACAGGGCTTATTTTGCTGACCAATGATGGAGATATTGTCAATAAAATCTTGCGTGTCGAAAATAATCACGACAAAGAATACATCGTATCTGTAGACAGAACTGTCACAAAAGATTTTATCCAAAAAATGTCTAATGGTATTCCAATCTTAGATACGACCACTTTACCTTGTAAGGTTGAACAAATTAGCCGTTTTGCCTTTAGAATAATTCTTACACAAGGACTCAACCGCCAAATACGTAGAATGTGTGAATATTTGGACTACAAAGTAGTTTCGCTAAAGCGTGTACGTGTAATGAATATCAAGTTAGATGGACTTAGACTTGGCGAGTGGCGAGATTTGGAGCCTGAAGAACTAAAAGTCTTGAAGGACTCATTAAAACAGTAGATTATTTCAAGCCATCTATTTTCATTTTATGATAGGCATTAATACCACTCAAACAAACCCCAGGTATTCCTTGTCCAGGATAAGTCGTATCACCACAAATATAAGCTTTGTGACCATCTAATCGAGCACCTATCATTTCCCAAGGTTTTATCTTCATGTATTGCGGATAGCCCCCAACAAAACCCCATTCTCGCTTTGTCCATCGCTCCCAATCTGAAGATTCTGAAGCATGATAGTAGATTATATCTTCTTGTCTCAGTAATTTATGCTGCTCTAACTCTTGGAATATAAGCTGACAAAGTTTTTCCTTGTCAAAACCTTGATAAGATTTAGGGTCTGGAATATGTGTTGTTATAGATAATACATATTGATCTAAAGGGCAACGAGTCCAATCTTTAGGATGACTAAAACTCACAAAAACACTAGCCCCTCCCAATACAGGGAACCCTTCTGACAAATGAATTTGGTGATGCAAACACTCTATTTTATAATATCTTTTAATCCCTATCCCCACCTGAAAAGCACTATTTAACTCCTTAGACCGCATCAGTTTCTTTTCATAGCGTTTATTGAGTTTAGCATTATCAAATATTTTCAGCGTATTGTTAATTGGTAAACCTGAAACTACATAATCTGCTGTCCATTCTTCTCCTTTTTCCGTTTTTAATGAATACTTCCCATTTTCCCTATTTATAGCTTCTATTCCTGTTTTTAAAAGAACTTGTCCCCCTTTTTTTTCTATAAATTCACAAAAAGGTCTTACCAATTGAATAAGACCTCCATACACATAATAATTGTGCTCATTAGTATAACACAAAGCTGTTGCTCCAAAGAGTGCATTTACCTCTCCTGCGTGGTTTTGAGCAGTTATTAGAAGCTGTTCGTTCACAAATTGAACAAAACGCTCATTATTATGTAGATTGAATTTATGGAGTAACTTTTGTGTTGATATAAATGAAAGAGGAATGTGAGAAAGTTGTTTGAAACTAAAATTGTGTAATAATTGACCTAAATCTCTAATTCGATTAGGAGGAAAGGTCTTTTGAGCAAGTGAATTGGTCCAAACAAATCGGCTGATTTTGTAGCAATATTGCCAAAATGCTCGCTGATTTTCTGGGCCAAATACATGTTCGGCTTCTTCTATCCACTCATTCAAATCATGGTACCGAGTAAGTCTTGTTCCATCTTTTAGAATGATTTGCATAGGAATAGGCAAAACAGTCGTATCTATTTGTACCTTTGTCCGGTCTAATAGGTATTGCAAAGGCATATCTTTGCCTAAGCCAACAACAGTAGTTGCTCCTGTTTCGAAGATAAATCCTTTGCGATAGTAAGAACTGGTACAACCTCCTGGTAGATAGTTTTGTTCAAAAACAGTAACTTGATGGTCATCATTTGCCAATAAGCTAGCTGTAGTCAAACTGCCTAAGCCAGAACCGATCACAGCAATTTTAGTATGTTTTTTCATGCTGAGTAAACAAAACCAAACTTGCAATGTTTGTAAGATTGGTACTAAATAAGAAATAGTATCTATAAAAAACAGCAAATAGACTACTATTTAAACCAATGGGTATATTCCCGCACAACATCAAAACCAATGGTGTTATGTTACACATGTTTAACATTTTTTAACCTCTAAATCATTAGATTAATGGAGAATGCAAAGATTAATGTACTAAATGATTCTACTATCGAATTTTACGAAGAAATAGGTGATCAACACATTAGTACATCTATTGACACCCCAATGCGAGAAGATGCCTTTGATTTGTCAGATGAAGAAAAAATCGAAAAAATACAAGAGCACTTTCGTGAGATAATGGATACCATGGGCTTAGACCTTACTGATGACAGCCTAAAAGGTACTCCTTATCGTGTTGCTAAAATGTTTGTAAAAGAAATATTTAGTGGCTTAAACCCCGCCAACAAACCTAAAGTAGCTTTATTCGAAAACAAATATCGCTATGATCAAATGCTCATCGAAAAGAACATTTTAGTTCAATCTACTTGTGAGCACCACTTTCTCCCTATTTATGGTTATGCGCATGTTGCTTATATTTCCAATGGAAGTGTAATTGGTTTGTCCAAAATCAATAGAATTGTTCAATATTACGCTAAACGTCCTCAAGTACAAGAGCGTTTGACTATGCAAATCCTTCATGATCTACAAGAGTCTTTGGGCACTAAAGATGTTGCCGTTTATATAGATGCTAAACATATGTGTGTGTCAAGCAGAGGTATAAAAGATGTAAGTAGTAGTACTATTACAACTGCTTATAGCGGAAAATTTGAAAACGAAAACACTCGAAAAGAATTCTTGGCAGCTATACACAGCCCAAGTCTTTAAGAGTTTGAATATATCAAAAAGTAAAGAGCAATTATTCTGTGGAATAATTGCTCTTCTTTATTTCATCTAGCTTGCTAATATTAACAACAACCTCCCCCATCATAAAAATAGGTAGAATCCGAAATATAAATATCATCACGCCCTAAAGCTGTGAAATCGCCAGCTGTTTTATCACAAATAGACAAAGGCTGATTAGGCATCAAGACATGACCATTATTATCATCAAAGCACTCCTCATCGCCATAATAAATAGCTGTTTTACCAGTAAATACGCATGGGCCATCCTCAGGCATAGGGTCCTTGATTGCACAAACCTCCACACTCTCTATATATACCAACTCTTCCACATCATAATGATTAGGCGATAAGATACGATAAGGGCGTTTAGCTCTTATTTCTACTGTACCAAAACCTACTTCTGTAATCATATCTATATAGTCTTGCAATGGAATAGAACCACTCAGACATAAAGCTCTCAAACGCTCATCTTCTCGAATATGCTCTGGCATAGCTTGTTCACAAACAGGGTCAGAAAGCACTAAACGTCCATGAGGTTTTAGTACTCTGTACATTTCCTTCAAAGCCTGTTTTAGCTCTTCTAGTTTAAATATATTAAACAAGCAATTTTGAGCAGCTACATCTATAGAAGCATCTTCTATTGGCAGGTGCAAAGCATCCCCCTTTCGCAAATCGACAAACTCTGATTTAAACCAATCATTCTGTTCCTCTGCTACCTTAAAGTTTTGTCGACTAGCTTCCAGCATCTCATCTACTACATCTACTCCAATTACAGCACCTTTTCTACGACTAAAGTAAGAAAACTGCAACAACTCCATTCCACCACCAACACCTACATACAAAATACTAGGATTGTTGACCAAATCACGTGGATTCACAGTACTTCCACAACCATAATTCATCTCTTGCATGATAGTAGGCATATCCAAACCTGGCAGTTGCCAAATAGGTGTAGTAGTACAGCATAAACCAACATCAGGAGTCTCTGCTGCCTTTTTATAGACATCTTTAGTTGTTTCCAAATAGTTTTTCATAACTATGATTTATATTATAAGTTAAATCGTTTTTTCAAATCCTCTGACATATCTTCTAAATAGTCAATATCTGTTAGCATTGGCAAGATAGCATATGTTGCCTCAATATTCTCAAAATCTTGCACTGTATTCCCAAAAACTTCAGCAGTGCTCCATGTTTTATGGGTGAAAATCTTTTTCTCTAATCTATTCATTCCCACTAAATAATAGCCTCCATCATTAGCAGGACCAATTACAAACTCATGTTCTTTCAATTCATCAAAAGCATTGTTCAAAATGTCTGTAGACAACTCATAACAATCACTTCCTATAAGTAGCACACGCTCATATCCTTGCCCAAAAGCATATTCAAATGCATTGTACATTCGCTCTCCTAAATCATCATCTTGTATTTGAAGTTGTTTTTGAAACGCTGTCGAATCAAAACTATCAGACTTATCTACAAAATCAGTATAAAAAACTACCTTATCAGCATTTGTTGCTTGAGTTGTGGTTCTAGTGTATTCTAACAAAAACTTATACACTTCCAAAGCCTTTTCATCACCAATAGAAGCTGCCAATCTAGTTTTTGCCCTACCCAAAGCAGGATTTTTCACAAAGACAATCAGTAAACAATCAGTCATAAACCTTCTCCCCTTTTGTTAGCCATTTGCCCCAGGACTTGCTATAACCATGTACTCTAGGCGTTTGCTCATTTGCTAAATATACAGGGTTGCCATTATTAACCCAATCGAAGATACCTCCATAGAGATTATAAACCTGCTTAAATCCTTTTTTTAGTAATTGCTCCCCAATACGCTCACTTCTATACCCTACAGAACAATATACCACAATGGTATCATTAGGGTTAAGAGGATCAATCTTGCTCCAATCAATATTATCATACCCTACTACCAAAGCGCCTTCTATTTGACTAACTCCAAACTCATTAGGCTCTCTAGTATCCAAGATTGTTAGATTTTGTTTAGCCTTCCAATCTTTTAGCTCTGAAGACTTCACTACTGGGACTGTATTGCTATATAATTTAGCCAACATTTGATCATAATCGGTAGCATATAAGATAGAATAATAATGCCAGCCTATCCATGCACCTCCAATCAATAACCCCAAAATGATAATAGCTATTGTTATTTTTAACATCACTTATGTTTTTTAATAGTACATGTATTTTTGCCTTTATCAAAGGCAAAACAGCAGTAAATTTTTCTAATCTATTAATTAGAAAAACTTCACATACTAATATCCTTCTTAAGCTAAACTTCCTTGACAACTAGACCCCGCACCTGCAGTGCAACCATAACAATGTTGCCCAAGCACTATATTTCTATTAGCTAAAGCTGTGGCATCAAAATCCTTGATGTGCTGAGGTGCACTAGTTTCTGTTCCTAACTGCAACATTTGATTAAAATCACAGTCATACAACTGCCCATCCCAACTCACCGAAAGCGTATTTCTACACATAACCGATTCTGCTGCTGTAGGATTGAATGAATCGACCAACAAAGCCATATAAGTATCAAACTTTTCATCCTCCAATAGAGTCTCCAAAAATCGACTAATTGGCAAGTTTGTAATCGTATATAGACTATTAAATTCTACATTGTACTGTTCTTTCAAGATACGTTTATAGTCAGCCTCTAAACCTGCTTGATCACCTGGCAAAAATGCCCCTCCAGGATTGTAAACTAAGTGTAAAGGCAATTCTGTTCCTTCTTGACCATAGCCTAAAGCATTTAGATTCTGTAAGGCTTCTATAGAGCGCACAAAAACCTTATCTCCACGCTGTTTATCTGTATTTTCGGCAGTATAACAAGGCAAAGAAGCTATTATAGTCAGTCTATGTTTCTTAAAAAACTCAGGGAAGGTTCTAAACTTCTGGTTAGAGACCAATATCGTCAAATTACTGCGTATAATAATTTCTATATCTTGGCTAATCTTACGCACCTCTTCTATAAACCATTCAAAATCGGGGTTCATTTCGGGTGCTCCACCTGTAAGGTCTATAGTCTTGATCTTAGCCTCTTTGATAACATCCAAACAATACTGAAAGGTCTCCTTAGTCATGATTTCCTTGCGTGTGGGTCCTGCATCTACATGACAATGTTCACAAGTCAAATCGCAGAGATAACCTACATTTATTTGCAAAATTTCTAAAGGTGTTGTTTTCAGAGGGAATAAATCTATTTCTTTTAGTTTATCCTCAAATTTGGGTAAATCCTTAGTTGTTTCCTCTAAAATGGTGACTTGCAAATTAGCACTAGCTAACTTACTACCTCTGCGTTTTAATGATTGCAGTTTCATACCTTAATTTTGTATGTTTTTTAATAAAAAAATAGTTTGTAGTCCTCTTAGTGTTTAAACTAAGAAAACCATCAACTAATGATAAATAGGAAGGTCTATTTAATATCCAATATTTTTTGCACCTATAAAATGGGGATTCTTGATACAAGTATAGTTAAATATCGTTGAAGTTGTTTATTTGCTCGCAAATAACAAACAGGATTCTATCATTTTTGTTTAGCTCGAAGCTCGCAATTATACTAATTTTTGATAAAAAGACTCAAAATCTTAAGAAAAAACATTTTTTGTGACTCAAATAGTACAAGAATTTTCTACTTATTTAGTAATATGGACTAGGATTGAAAAATATTTATTATTTAGACTTGTTCCCCTAAACATATCTGTAAAATATAGTATTGAATGTTAGAAATTAAGTATTCTATTGAAATGAGAATAAGCGTTTTATTAATAGCCCTTTGTTGGAGCAACTTTAACTATGCCCAAGAAGATCCTATATGGTCTTATATAGACAATTGGGAAGGTGAAAAAATCACTAAACTATTAGGAGATGACCCTGACCCCAAATATGCAGAATTAGCAACTTGGGCCTATCATAGCCAAGGCAACTACAATGAGGTTATTTGGTATGGAAAGATAGCGGTAGAACAACCAGAACTGCAAAGAGCAGAAACACACTATATTTATGCACAAGCTTTGATGCAAGGAGGTTTTTGTAATAAAGCATTAGAACAATATAGAGCTTATTGGGGACGAAAAGCTGTCATAAAACCACGCTATAAAGATAAAGCAAGAAGTTGTGATAACGATTTTAGAAGTTGCTCTGCCCTCAAAGGTAAAAGCACACAAATAGAACCAGTCAGAAACATCAACACCAAAGCTGATGAGTTTGCACCTATGCACCTAAACGGCAACTTGCTTTACCTACAAGGTAAAGGTAAAAAAGGATCAAGAGAACGTTTATTTGGTTTCTCTGCAGCACCTTATACCAAGACTTATGCTGTCAATTCTACAAGTCACACCTCTACCAAAGAAGCCCTAAAAGGTATGGTAAGTGGGCAAGCTTGTATGCCTAAAAACACTAAAGAGTTATATTATGTAAAAGAGGTGACTGACCCTCTTACGAAGGGAACAACCTTCCAGCTTTTTTATATTCAAAACTACAAAAAGAACACAAAGCCTAAATCCTTTACCTTCAATTCGGACAAACACGATATCATGTCACCTACTGTTTCAAATGATGGGAATATCCTGATTTTTGCATCAAACAGTGCTGATGGTGGCGAAGGTGGAATGGATTTGTATGCTTCTGTTTGTGAATATGCTCCTGATTCTTCCCGTAGTTGGTTATATCCTGTCAATTTGGGTAAAGTAATCAATACTGAAGGAGATGAAATTACGCCTTTCTTATACGAAGATAGTGTTTTGTACTTTGCCTCTGATGGGCATGCGGGTTTAGGTGGTTTCGATATATTTGAGTCTTCAAAAGTTGGTAAAGAATGGTTGTCTCCTAGACATATGGGAGATCGTATCAATAGTCCTGCTAATGATCTAGGATTAGTGCTCAAACAATATACACCAGCCTCTGATAGTGCTGGCTACTTTTCTTCTGATAGAAAAGGAGGTGCTGGAGGATTTGATATCTACCAATACAACCATTATGCTTCGGTACTCAATGTTCAGTTTAAAGACAAAAAAACTAATGAACCTTTAGCTATAGGAACTGCAGAATTAGTCAACCACCATCTAAAGCCAATAAACTGCATCACTTGGCAAGGTGATGTTCAAGAAAAATCGGCCACATACAAGGTACCTCAAAATATAAAAGTTGCGATAAAAGGAACTGCAAAGGGTTATAAACCTGGAGTTTCAGAGGTTGTTCATTGCACTAAAAAGTCAATGGATATAGTTGTATTTTTAGAGTCTGAAAAGGAAGAACCATTAGCCGTAAATAATAATAACACCTCTACCTCAAATTCTAATAACAATAACAATACCACTAACAACAATAATAATAGTACAACAACAACTACTACAACTAACAATTCTAATAATAATACTGCTAACAACAACACTACTACTAATACTAATAATAATTCGAACAACACTGCTAATAATGATAGCAATAACTCAACAGCACCTGCTAAAAAGTTTAAGCTATATATAGAAGGTACTGTCCAATATTGTTACTTTGACAACCCCATCAAGGATGCAGATGTTACACTTTATTATACAAAAGATGGTAAAGAGAAAAGAGCTTTTACTTCTACAGATCCTAAAGGAGTATTTGTATTTAATGGTAAGTTCCCTGCTGGTAAATTCAAATTAGTCACCAGTAAACGTGGCTATCGCAATGAGATTCAATCTACTCATATTTTTGAACTACAGTCACCTAAAGATGTAGAAAACCTAAAAGCAGAACTTAAGTTGGGTTGTAGCCCTTATGTTAAAGACTAAAAGAATCGTTTTGATAAAAAAAATGGCTTCGGAAATATCTCCGAAGCCATTTTATATTTTAGAATAGTATATAAACACTACTTATCCTTTTTCAAGGCATCTATCTCTTGTTTCAACAACTCAATAGCATCTTCCATAGTTTTTAATTTAGTATCATAGTCCTTCTTCATTTCCTGCATAGCAGCAATACTAATCACACCAAAATCATCATATTTTACACCATAAAATCCACTCTCCTTTTCAAGCTGAACAGCCTGAGGAAATAACTCTTTTACTTCTTGAGCAATAAAACCAATAGTTGGCGTTTGTTTTTCATCATTATTGTAATAATAAGTAACCGGATTCAAACTCATAGCTCTATCTAATATTCCTCCTGAAAATGATTGAATATTACTTTTTAAGCGGCGATCAGAAGTACTATAAGTTCCATTGGGCTGTATCCAAGATTGTAGTCCTCCATTGTACATAAACCAAAGGTTATTAGTGTTGGCAGTGTACATAGTCCAATGGGTTCCATTATTGTTATGTTGTAAGCGAAGCCCTGCTGTAGCACTACTTGTTGATAGTTGGTTGATATGAAATGTAGTAGCAGGAGCTCCATTGTTGACACCTACATAGCCATTCGCAGTTAGAATTGTCATGCGAGTAGTTCCTGAAGTTTGTAACTGCAAGTTTTCATTATAACTCCCTACTAGTCCTTGATCTACAGTAATTCCCTTATCAAAATAATAACGAGGACGATCTGTTGCAAAATGTGACCACCCTGTATTGGCAGGTCCTATACGTGTATAACCATAATTAGTTTGGATCTCTAAATTTGTACCACCATCTCCTAAGCGTACAATATCTGAGCCTGGGTCAGCAGGATTTACATTAGAAAGTTCTAGCACACCTACTACATCTAGTTTTGTACTCGGAGTAGTTGTTCCCATACCAATACGGTTTCCATTTCCATCAATGTGCATCACGACGGTATTATTATCACTTTCTGTGAAATCAATATTGTCATCTGAGAAAATTGTTAATTGACTACCCCCTTCAGTAGCCCAGCCCATACCATAAGTAGCTCCTCCAGCATCACTCAAAAAGTAAGTTCCATTATTGATATCCACATTTCCACCAGCTACAGAAAGCTTTTGACCAGGAGCAGTAGTTCCTATACCTACATTACCAGTATTATTATTATACATAGTAGTTCCTGTCACTGTCCAGTCATTGTCAGGGCCTGCTATAGTTTGAGTTCCTAATACACCATTCGCATCCGTAACTACCATACGCGTGCCTGTTCCTGCCAAACCACGAATACGTGTATCTCCATTTACGTCTAACTGTTCTGTTGGAGCATTGGTATTGATACCAACATCTCCCGTAGATCTAGCTTGCAAAATCAAATCTTTGGAAGTTGCATCTGTTACATTAGTTTCTATAGAAAAATAGCTATCAGCAGTACCAGTACTTGCACCATTATTACCCCCATTAGCTGCCGAATTATAAAATCCAACTACCGCAGCATCATAATCCCTATTTTGCCACCTAGGCAAAAACTCCATAAATGTAGAATTCTCTCCCCACAGACCTAATGTACGACCATTTCCTGCAAATAAACCTGCATACATTTTAGCTCCAGTAACGGAACCTCCTCCACTATTGTGAGAACCTGTTACACCAGCAACAGCTGCAATCATATCTTGTGCAGAACCGGTAATAGATGTGGGAGTACTCAATCCTCCATATGCACCTATGTATTTATTTACACTTCCTATAGTTGCATTCAAGTTAACAGTACCATTAGTAGGATGTCCAGCAGAACCAGAGATACCATACATCCCATCCCACAAGTTAGTAGCTGCAGTTCCTCTTGCTGCACCTGTAAGACCTTGCACATAAGTATTGCCACCAGATGTCCCTACACGAGCCATTCTAGTTTCTGCATAATCTGAGCCTCTTGTATTTCTAGCATAAATAGACTCATTGAGTGCCCCAGCTGTAGTAGTAGTCAAACTTAAACCATTAGTTCCATTCATTTCTACATCACCTGAAGTGGTAGCTATCACACGTCCAGCACCTGCACCACCTTCATCATAAGCCATATCTAAGGTATTGTGAGCTCCTCCCGTTTCAAAACGAACCCAACGACTGCCATCCCAATAATAAAACCCTGGAGTAACGTCTCCTGCTGTAGCTGTATTATACACCAACAAGCTTGTAGCGGGGGCTGCTACAGGCGCATTATTATTGGTAGCTGTTAGTGCTAACCGAGGTATTAAAACACCTCTATTGTTAGCCACTACATCCAATGCAGCACTTGCGTCTGGTGTTGGGGTATTCACACCGACATTTTGAGCTTGCAATCCCATAATACCAAAGGCTATGAAACTGAATGTTTGAGTAATAATCTTTCTCATAGTTGTTAATTTTTAGCATTTCAAAAAATTTATAATAAGGTAGGGGTTATAAATTTGAGGGGATAAGATTAAATTAATGTTCATTGAATATAAATAAACCCACATAAAAAAAAGACTAACAAGTCAACTTATTAGTCTTTTTTTTATGTGTATATACATCGAATTTCGAAAATACTTACCAAAGTCTTGTGCTCAAGATTACCCAGTTAATAATTAACTATCCTTTTTTGCCATGAGCTAAAAATAATAAACCGCCATGCAGCCAACGTTTTTTAGAGACATAAGATAGCTCAAAATCTTTGCTCAAAACCTCCAAAGGCTCCCATGACTTTCTAGAAACATCTGCCCTAGCTATGCGTTCGACCATCCAAGTTTGAAAAACACGTTTATCAGCATAAACATCTATAATTATAAAACTCCCTCCAGGCGCCAACAACTCAAACATATTTTGGAGCACAGCCTCCCATTCAGGAATAACAGACAAACCCAATACACATATTATATTATCAACAGCAATAGGTTTTCCACAATCCTCTTGTATTTCGGAAGTAGTTAACTTACCTGCATCCTGCTCTATCAAAACTACATTCTTCCAATTATTCTTTTTTACCTTTTTTCGAGCCTTATCTAGCATTCCTTTAGAATAATCAACACCTATCAGAAGCCCAGACTCACCTATTACTGGCATTATATGCTTAAAGTTGGGGCCTGTTCCACAAGCCAAGTCTAATACTAAGTCACCCTCTTTTAGCCATAAAGCTTCCACACCTTGTTTTCGAGCCTTTTTATAGACAGGTTCTATTGCCAGATCATAAAAAGAAGAAAATATATCATACCATTTCATAGTCTTATTGTTTTGTTGCTACTATTGTATAATAGTTAAACCAAAATGCCTTGTCAATTTGTATTGTTTGCACAATATTTCCACCTCTGTTAGTCACCATATTTTCATACTCTTTCAAGTCGTATTGGTGAGGGTGCAATATATCTCCAGGCAACAATCTAAATATATGTTTAAACACCTTATAATTGTGCGAATCAATAGATAAAACTAAGGTTCCTTTAGGTTTCAGAGCAGCCCACAATCTATCCATACACAACTCTATATCAGAGACATGGTTAATTGCATTTAGACAAAAAATATAATCATACACATCCTTTCCTTCCAAATCCTCCAAAGCTTGATTTTTAAACTTGGCATAAGGATATTCCTCAGGATTGAAATGATCAATTTTACTACCATAAGTATCCAATAAAGGATCTATAGCATCCACCTTCTGTTGATCAAGTATAGTAAAAATACCTGCTGGCCCACAGCCTGCATCCAAGCAATAAGCACCTTCTAAAACTTGTACAGCACATTTATCCAAAAATGTTCTCCAATAATTGGTCTTCCATGCCAAATAATCAGATTTTTCTTTATTTTTAAGATAACGCTGCCACCACCTAATCTCAACAGCCTGCGCTATTTTCCAACGCCATCGCATAACTACTCGTTTTAATATATAAAAGAACAAACATAATGAAATTAATTTACAAGCTTCTTTTTACAATAGTCCTTTCTAATAGTTTTG
Source organism: Aureispira sp. (assembly GCA_024222455.1). GTDB lineage: Bacteria > Bacteroidota > Bacteroidia > Chitinophagales > Saprospiraceae > JAAEPD01. The sequence goes on along the minus strand of JAAEPD010000523.1, from coordinate 4,548 downwards.
TGCAAGCTCAAATCACTCTAGATTCAACTACAATAGATACCTCTACTATAATAACTGGACTTGATATCCCTTGGGAAATTCAATGGGGCCCCGATAACTGGATATGGACAACAGAACGCTATGGAAGAATTAGCCGAATCAACCCTAATACAGGAGCACAAAATATATTACTAGACCTTTCTGCCACTGTACATCAAGCAGGAGAATCAGGGCTATTGGGCTTGGCATTGCATCCTAATTTTGCAGACACTGCTCAAGTTTTTTTGGTCTATACTTATTTAGACAATAGTGTTATGAAAGAGCGCATTGTTCGGTATGACTATGATTCTACCAACAGCAACCTACATACTCCACTAATACTCCTAGATGATATACCTGCTCATAATATTCATGATGGTTCTAGGCTACTTATACTTCCTGATCATACTTTGCTAATCACCACAGGCGATGCCAACATACAAAACAATTCTCAATCACTAAGTAGTTTAAATGGAAAAATGCTTAGACTACATCTTGATGGTACTATTCCTAGTGACAACCCTATTCCTAACAGTCCGATATGGAGTTGGGGCCACAGGAATCCACAGGGACTGTTTTTAGGTCCTAATAATATTGTCTATAGCTCTGAACATGGCCCTGGCACTGATGATGAAATCAATATTATAGAGAAAGGTCGAAATTATGGTTGGCCTAATGTTCATGGCTATTGTGATTTAAGTACAGAGACTCAGTTTTGTTTAGATTCTAATGTATATGAGCCTATTCAAGCATGGACTCCAACAGTAGCCACCTCAGATATTGTTTGGTACAACCACCCTGCAATTCCCGAATTTCAAAATAGCATTTTACTCACTACGCTCAAAAATAAAGAGCTTATACAAATCAAGATGAGTAGTAATCACCAACAAGCCATTAACAACAATGCTCTATTTACTAACTACTGGGGAAGATTGAGAGATATTTGTATAGCACCAGATGGTCGGATTTTCTTAGCGACCAATGGCCCTAGTTCGAGTAATACAAACCCATTTACACACTCTATTATAGAACTAAAAAATTCAAACTATACTGCTGTAAAACCATTAGTTTGGCAAGAGGCTCAACCAAAACTATACCCCAATCCGAGTACTGGGATTAGCACATTAGAAATTCCGCATGAGTTTGTAGACAGCCCTTTTGTCATCAGCAATCTATTGGAACAAATCGTCTATCAAGGCTCCTTGAACAAAAAAACTTTATTGAATGGAGCGTTACTTTCTGAGGGATTGTACATTATCCATATATTACATCCATCAGAACCATCTACACTGAAATGGTTGGTGCAAAAATCCTAAACTACATCTATTAATATATGTTTTTTGATATATTCCGCTCAGAGGCAGGTTTTATAGGGCTTACTTTTAATCTATTTTTTGTTATTTTAGCTATGCGCCAAAGCATTTGGGCTTGGCCTATGCGTATATTTAGCATTATTGCCTATTTAATACAGTTATATGTAGTAACAGAGCAAATTGGAGGCTATCCAATGTGGTTTTCTATCGGATTTTTAGGCCTAAGTATTTATGGTTGGTATACTTGGGCAAGTATAAAAGAGCAAGAAGATGATGAACCTCAGCCTAATGATGAACAGATTTTGGATGTACATTTTGCCAAGCACAAAAAATCAAAACACCAAACCTCTCTTTTTCCTACATTTCTTCACTATGCTTTTTTAGTTGTGACAATTAGTTTTTGGGTAATTAGTTTATACACTACAGATATTTGGTTCTCCCCCTCTATTTGGTATGCTATAGTTATGAGTTTCCGATTTTTAGCAGAATTCTTTTTAGCTCGAAAATGGATAGAATGTTGGTTATTTTGGATAGCTGCTGACTTGTCTTTTCTTATTCCTTTTTGGATGGCAGGAGGCTATTCTTATATTTTTGTGTACAGCCTTCCTGTTTTCTTAGCCACAGTTGGCTATATTATTTGGAGAATGCCCTCCAATCCTACACCTAAAGTTGAATAGTCATACTAAAAAAAATCAAAATTTACGCTTCTAATCTTCATAGCTCAATCAAATATTTATATCTTTCGAGGCTTGAGATTAGTTCCTTAAACAAAATGACCTAAGAATGTCTGATTCGAAGAGTACAACTACCATAAAATCTATATTAATTGCCAATAGAGGCGAAATTGCTATACGTGTTATCCGAACTTGTCGCCGTTTAGGTATTCGCAGCATAGCTGTTTATTCAGATGCAGATAAGCATATGCCTTTCGTAACAATAGCTGACGAAGCTATTGCTTTAGGTGGTTTACAATCTAGTGAATCCTATTTAGATGTAGATAAAATAATAGCTGCAGCCAAACGTAGCGAAGCAAATGCTATACATCCTGGCTATGGGTTCCTTTCTGAAAATTCTGATTTTGCTCGTCGTTGTGCAGAAGAAAATATCATTTTTATAGGCCCTAACCCAGAAGCTATAGATGCAATGGGACTAAAATCTAGGGCAAAAACCATTATGGAAGAAAATGGAGTACCTGTTATCAATGGGTATCAAGGTATCAATCAAACAGTTGATCACCTAGTCAACAAAGCTAAAGAAGTAGGTTACCCTGTTTTGGTCAAAGCTGTTGCTGGTGGCGGTGGTAAGGGGATGCGAATAGCCATGAATGAGCGAGAAATCAAATCTGCTATTGGTGCGGCCAAACGAGAAGCTAAAAGTAGCTTTGGCAATGGCCGTCTAATTATAGAACGTTATTTTCCTTCCTCTAGACATATCGAATTCCAAATTTTTGGAGACAAGCATGGTAATGTTTTCCATCTTTTGGAGCGTGAATGCACAATACAACGTCGTTATCAAAAAATAGTAGAAGAAAGCCCTTCTTCTGCCTTAACTCCAGAATTGCGTGCAGAAATGGCTGAAGCGGCTATCAAAGCTGCTAAAGCTATCAATTATGACAATGCAGGTACGGTAGAGTTTATATTGAACGAAAAAGGTGAATTTTTCTTTTTAGAGGTCAACACTCGTTTACAAGTAGAACACCCTGTAACAGAGGCAATCACTTGGCTTGATTTGGTAGAATTGCAAATTCTAGTAGCAGAAGGCAAACCTCTTCCGCTTCAACAACAGTTTATAGAAGCGAATGGTTATGCTATGGAATGTCGCTTGTATGCAGAAGACCCTCTCAAAGACTTCTTCCCTGCAACTGGTAAAGTTTTGCATTGGGAGCCTAAACAATTGATGGGGTTACGCTATGATTCAGGTATCAAGACGGGGACTGATGTTGGTATTTACTATGATCCGATGTTGGCCAAAATCATTGCTCATGGAGCAGATCGAGAAGAGGCTATCCGAAGAATGATTTATGCACTCAAACAGCTCAAATGTCTAGGATTGACTACTAATCAAGGTTTCTTGATTAATCTTTTGCAGAATGAAGACGTCCTAGCGGGGAATTATAATACTAAGTTTTTAGATGATAAATTTGATTTTGAGCAGCTTGCAATTCAGCATAAAGAAGGTCTAGAATTAGCAAATATAGCCACATTGGTTTATCGTTGGCATCAGCGTGAACAACAACGAAAGTTGGTTACTAACCTAAAAGCAGGATGGCGTAGCAATTTTTACCAAATGCAACAAGAACAGTATTTAGTTGCAGAAGAAGCTTGGACTACTCATTATAACTATTTAGGTAATCACAAATTTGAGGTTAAACTAAATGAAAAGGAATTTGAGGTAGAATTAGTTGAGCTTAATAATAAGCTTATCCGAATCAATGTTAATGGGCAACTCCACAACTTTACTTTAGCTCAAAACAATGAACATTATTACCTGCACCATATCAAATATGGTCAATTAGTCATAGAGGTTGCGCCTCGCTTCCCAGAGATAGAACTGGAAGCTGTCAAAGGTGGCTATCAAGCTCCTATGCCTGGTGAAATATTGAAAGTATTGGTCAAAGCTGGTGATAAGGTAAAAGAAGGTGCTAGTTTGATAACACTACTTTCCATGAAAATGGAGAATACAATTGCTGCTCACGAAGATGGTGTAATTGAAGAAATATATGTAACTGCTGGCGAAAATGTGGAATCGGGTGTTTTGCTGCTCAAAATGGAGAAAAAAGATGCCTAAATCCATACTATTATGTCAATAGACAAAATTAAGGGCTGTTTATTTGGAATGGCAATTGGAGATGGCTGGATAGCTGAGGAATCCTTTGCCACTGCATTATTATGCTTTTTATATTTCCCCAACAATCCTACTAAAGCTCTACAACGAGCTGTTCTAACTGCTGGCGATTCAGATTCTATTGCATGTTTAGCAGGAGCCTTTGTTGGTGCTAATTGCGGGTACACAAAACTATCTCAAGATTGGACAGATCGTATAGAATATAAAGCTGAGTTGTTGGAATTAAGCTTTTTTTTTCAAAAAGAGCCTTTAGAATAATAGAATAAGGGCTTAAAGGTATTAACTACTAATAACTAAAAATGCGAATCAAGAGCTAAACGTCTTTAATTTAAGTAATGAAGCAGCAATTCTACCGAATATATGAACTAGAAGT
>JAAEPD010000522.1 GCA_024222455.1 Aureispira sp. | reverse complement strand
TTAAACCCTAAAGGCGAACTAATTATTGATTTTCAATTTAAGGAGGGCGCTTCATTTAAGGATGGAAAAGCAAGAGTGAAAGGAGAGGATGGAATCAAATTTCTAATAGATTCAAAAGGTGAAAAATTGTAATATAAAATTTAAAAGCCAACAGCGGGAACTAACATATAGTAAAGGAATAGTGATTTTGATATAACTCCTTTTCATTTAATTCTTTATTTTTAAACAACTTTATTATCAACAGGTCAATTGCGAAAAATTCTCTACTTTAGCGATGAAGTTGTTTAAGAATGCTATTCAAGATAACCTTTGATAGCTCATTTTTTATGACTTCAACATTAAATCACCAATATAGCCTAGTATGGATTTCAAAGTTCGTCATTTAGAGAATAAAGATATTCCAGAATATCTACATCTGACCAAATATATTGATAATGAAACAGAGTTTTTATCAGTAGACCCTAAAGACCCTCGCCCTAAGTTTATGGAGATGGTAGGAGCTGTAGCGCAAAAAAATCAATTGTTTTTGGTAGCTCAACACAAAGATGGATATTTGGTAGGCCATTTAGGTGCTTTTTGGCGAAGAGGGAAGGGCAAACGAGTACGTCATTGTATTCATATTGGACTGGGCGTAGTCAAGGATTATTGGGGGAAGGGTGTGGGCACACTTATGTTTAAAGCCATGGAGAAATGGGCCAAAGAGCAGGGTGTAACACGTTTAGAGTTGGATGTAATGACGAATAATGAACGAGGTGTGGCATTATACAAAAAAATGGGTTTTGAGATAGAAGGAACCAAGCGTCAATCCATCTGTATAGATGGGCAATACATTGATGAGTATATGATGTCGAAGATATTAGAGGATTAAACTTAAGTAATAATATAAAATATATAGAATGAGACCATTAATATTAGTAACCAACGATGATGGAATTGCAGCTCCAGGGATTGCAAATTTAGTAGAAGTAGCCAAAGAGTTTGGAGATGTCGTTGTGGTTGCACCTGATAGCCCTCAGTCGGCACAAGGACACTCTATTACGATAGAAAATCACTTGAGATTATATGCTGTAGATATGTTTGATGGGGTAGATGCTTATGAGTGTAGCGGTACGCCTGTAGATTGTGTTAAGCTAGGCAAATTTGTCTTGTTTAAAGATCGCAAAATAGACCTTTGTGTCTCTGGAATCAATCATGGTTCTAATGCCTCTACCAATGTTATTTATTCGGGGACTATGTCTGCGGCTACTGAGGCTGCTATGGAAGGAGTAAATTCTATAGGATTCTCTTTAGAGAACTTTAGTATGGATGCTGATTTTACGGCAACTAAGCATTATGCTCGCAAGATTATTGCACATGCTTTGGAGCATGGTATGGGCGATGCCAATTTATTGAATGTCAATGTGCCTAATGTGCCTTTGGAAGAGATAAAAGGTGTGAAAATATGTCGTCAAGCTAAGGGCTTTTGGGCAGAAGAGTTTTTGGAGGCTAAAGATCCTCAAGGTCGCCCTTATTACTGGTTGACTGGTCGCTTTGAATACCTAGACAAAGGAGAGGATAATGACATCTGGGCTCTCAAAAATAATTATGTATCTATAGTGCCTGTTATGTACGATCTGACGCATCATTCTGCTATTGATAGTATTAAAGGTCTAGAAACGCTGTAACAATTTATAGAGTTTTCATTATACTAATTGATAATTCTATTTAAGGTTTGAATAGCTTGACGGCTTGTGAAGTCTATTCTTAGAAAAAGTGAATCAATGTTTAGAAATAAGTTTTTGAATGGGTTTATACCAGGAGTAATATTACCAATGCTGGGTTATTTTTTGTTTATATATCTTAATGATGTATTGATTGATAATGGAGCATTTAGCAACTCTATGGTGATTTGGGCTGGGTTTAAGGAGCGAACTTTAGTTATTATGGCTATTTGTCTCAACCTTATTCCTACCTTTGTAGCTAACCGAAAGTATATGGAAGAGTTTGTTCGTGGTATTATGGTACCTACAGTACTCTATTGCTTTGTTTGGTTTTATGTTTATAGTGATCAAATAGGTGTTTTTTAGCAGAGGGTAATAAACTTTGCTAAAACTAGGGGGAGTTCCCTTTTTGACTAAAACTCTCTAGACAATTCTATTTGTAATTAAAATAACTACTCAAACGATAAGTTTATCCTAGCTTTTCAGTTTAATAGAGCATTTCTAAGTACATAAGTTATAATTAAAACTCAATAAAAAACATTATGAAAGAAGGAAAAGGCTTTAGACTAAATTCAGTGAAATCCATTTTTGGAGTTGGTAATTATTACCTATTAGGGCTGCTTTTATTTTTATTTTCATGCAATTCAACTGCTACAAATGGGAATACAGAAGGGAACGAGGAAGAAGAAGTAAGAGGAAATTCCTCTTCAATAGAGTTGGGTGACCTTAGTGCAATAGAAGATTATTTTTTGAAATTACCTGAGGGACTTTTAGAGTTGAACGTAGAGACACGAAAAAAGTTATTACAAGCGAAGACTGGAGGAAATGTTAAGATTGATGGAGGGGAAGCTAAAATGATAAAATTAGATGTTTCTAATGAATACCTTTCTTTTTCTTATTATTATGACACAGGAGAAGGTGGTGGATATGGTTTGAGTGGTGAATTGGCTATCTTCAAAAATGGAGGAAATAGTATGCTTATCTTCTCTTCAACAGATGGAGGATCAGGCTATGAGTCGGCAACAAGTACAGTTACCTTCTTTAAGGTTGAGGGTGATCAATTGAACAAAACAAAAGTTGATTTTCCAGCATTCAAAGTAAAAGACTTTTTTGCTATAAATGGAGAGGCTGAATGTAATGGAGAGGCTGGGTTTACTAATTTTTCAAGTAACTTATCCAAAAATAGTGAAAATATCATTACGCTAAAAGCTAATTCTGATGATGCATTTCCATGTACTGCAAATACAAAAGAGGTTGAGTTAAAATGGATGGGGAATGGTTTTGAAGGGGCTGCTAATTCTGCTAATGAAGTTTCCTCCGGAAATCTGCCTATTATAGATAAAAAAGATGGTGCATTTTATTTGTACATGGAGAATACTGAGGATACTCCTTTGATCTTTGGATACAATAAGGCAGACTCTAATAGCGAAAAGGTAATTTGTTTTTCGTCAATGACCAAAGACATTGAAAATAACCCTCACAAGTGTACCTATGGAGCTTATTATCATGCTGAGGATATTAAGATTACCTATATAGAAACAATGGGTGATTATGTTGTGCTTGACTTTTCTTCTTACGCTGATTACGAAACAATTTTTTATATGAGAAAAGGAGATGTCAAATTCAAATAGTTTTTGGATAAGATATTCTGATCAATCAAAAATCTAGCATTTTATTTAGAAGCTGCCTATTTTAGGCAGCTTCTTTTTTTTATTACTTCCATTCCTCAATCAAAACCTACCGTTCCTCAACTTTTACTAGATAAAGAGAGTTCATTCATTTATCTTTGCGCCTAAGGAGTTTAGTCTTAAAGTAAATAAATTTTAGAAGGCCATGAATAGCAAGAAAAAGAGCCGTTTTAAGCGTTTAACTATGATGAGAGTAGGTATATCTATTTTATTTTGCTTATGTTTTTGTAATCTGAATGCTCAAGAGTTGCCTAAGCTAGCAAAGGAAGCAGCAATAGCAGATTTAGAAACGCTAATTAAAACCATAGAGGAAGTCCACTATAATCCTTACTGGGATATTCCGAAAGAAGATTTTAGTAAAAAGAAGGATAGCCTTATCGGAATATGGGGCCATAGCGATTCTATCTCTCTGAAACAGTTTATCCTAACTGGAATGGAACTGACAGCGCTAATCAATGATGGACATACTACTCTGGATTGGCAAAACCCTCAACTCTTTCCTGCCTTAATCAATTATAAATTCTTGCCATTTAAGGCAAAGTTGATTGATGGGAAATTATGTGTAACAGGTTCTTTAGATGATAGAGTACCTCAAGGAATAGAGGTGCTTAGTATTAATGGTCTAAATGCTCAGCAGTTGTATGCTGATGTGATGGCAACTAAAGGAGGATTGACCTCTTTCAAAAATGAAATGTGTGAATCCTTTTTTCCTATATATCTTTTTTTGAGATCAATAAAAGCCCCTTATTTAGTTCAACTAAAGGGACAAGGAACAGTTATTTTGGAAAGAGGCTTGTCTCTGAATGAATGGACTCCTCTAATAGAAAATAAAGAGCTAAAGTCTAATTATAGCTTCAAAATTTTAGATGAAGATATAGCCTATATTGCTTATAATAGTTGTCAAGATTATGAGGCTTTTCAAGCATTCTTGACAGAAACATTCCAGACAATCAAAGATAAAAAGTTAGATAAGTTGATTGTTGATATCCGCAATAATGGAGGAGGGAACTCTATGCTCAATGACCTATTGTTGCCTTATTTTACCCGAAAGAGATATAGACAATCAAGTGAACGACATTGGAAAGTAAGTGCCACTATGAAAGATAGAATTAGCGATTCTCTGTACATAAAAGTGTTTGGGAAAGAGTTTATAGCTAAATATAAACAGGCTGAAGATGGGATTGTAATAAAGGAAAAAGATGCTAAGCTCACAAAACCTAAAAAGCCAAAAAACTACTTTAAAGGAAAAGCATGTATGCTGATTGGCCCTCAAACCTTTTCAAGTGCAAATTTCCTTGCAGATGCTGTTGCAACCTATAATCTTGCTACATTGATAGGACAGGCAACAGGCGAAGCTACCAATGATTTTGGAGAGCAAATTGAATTTCAATTGCCTAATTCTGGAACCTATTACTTTACAACTGTTGCCTATGATATTGGTGCTGATGGTAAGGTTGAAAAACATGACCCCATCTATCCAGATATAGAATTACATAAAGATGTTTTGGAGGGTGCTAAACAATGGCTTAGAAGATAAAATACTAAAAATGGTTAGATATTAAATAAACTCTAAGTAAATTAGCGCATCATTTACTAATACTAATCATATTTTATGTATACAAGACCTCGTAGAAATCGGAAAAGCCAAGCTATTCGATTACATGCACAAGAAACTAGATTACATACTAGTCAGTTGATTTATCCAATCTTTTTGTTTGATGGGAAAGATAAAAAAATTGAGGTAAAATCACTCCCCGGCAATTATAGATGGTCGCTTGATAGACTAATTCCAGAGATAGAAGCTTGCATGGAATTGGGAATTTATACTTTTGTACTCTTTCCTGCAGTAGATGAGTCACTCAAAGATAAGATTGCAAGTTATAGCTATGCAGAAGAGAATTTTTATTTGCATGCTATCCGTACACTCAAAGAAAAATTTCCGGAGTGTTGTATCATGACAGATGTGGCAATGGACCCTTATAGTTCTGATGGGCATGATGGTTATGTAGAGAATGGACAAATCTTGAACGATAAAACCTTACCAATACTGTCTAAAATGGCTGTAGCACAAGCACAAGCTGGTGCAGATATTTTGGGCCCTTCAGATATGATGGATGGCCGTATTGCACACATGCGTGATGCTTTGGATATGGAAGGTTTTACAAATGTGTCCATTATGTCTTATACTGCTAAGTATGCTTCTGGTTTTTATGGGCCATTTAGAGATGCCTTAGATTCTGCTCCAAAAGCAGGAGACAAAAAGACCTACCAAATGAATCCAGCCAACAAACGAGAAGCATTGATTGAGGCTGACCTAGATATAGCAGAAGGTGCAGATTACCTAATGGTGAAACCAGCTTTACCTTATTTGGATGTTATTCATATGCTCAAGACTAACTATGATATTCCTATTTCTGCTTACAATGTAAGTGGAGAATGTGCTATGCTTATAGCTGCTTGCCAAAACGGATGGTTAGACTTTGAAAAAGTAATGCCTGAAATGCTTTTGAGTATACACCGAGCAGGTGCAGATGTTATCTTAACCTATTTTGCTAAAGCTTATGCAGAAATGGTTAAGGCAGGTAAAATTCAATATTAGACTTATTTTTAAATAAAGAACAATAAATTTATTCTAAGTAAGATGGAAGCAATAATAGAACTACTCCATTCAGGAGATCCTCAAAATGTAGATTTAGCATTTACTATGGGGGCCGAAGCAGCAAACAAAGAAGAGTTTGAAGAATATATAGCTCCTTTTGAGAGAATGTTTCAAATAGCAGGAGAAGATGTGAATCCTGAATTGAAGGCACTTCGAGATATATTTAAAGTGAATCTATTGGATTTGTCTTTTTGTGATTTTGAAGAGTTGCCAGGTTGTTTGTTGGAGCTAAATCAGTTAGAAAAATTGATTTTGGAAGGGAATGAGCTAAGTGGCTTGCCTAGAGCTATCAGCAAAATGCCTAACTTGAACTACCTTTGTTTGATCGACAACAATATTACAGCTTTAACTCAATTCAAGATAGAAGATTGGTTGCCAGAGTGTGACCTTGAATGGTAGATTTTTAATGATACAGTTAAGTGAAACATATCCGAAAGCTATATGAACAGTTGGGGGTTGATAAATATTATCGGCAGTATGGCGATGAATATCAGAATCCTCATGTGGGGCAAGTACAAGAATTATTGGTCAATAATGAAAAACATATAGACTATAGTCAGGTACTCGATTTTTGTGCTGGAGGTGGAGAAGTAAGCTGGATATTAAAAGAGTTGAGTTATACCTCAATCACAGGTTCAGATCCCTTTACTCATAAGTTGTATACTAAAAACTTAGGTCAACCTTGTGCTAAGTGGACTTTTGATGACGTTATAAAAGGTAAGCTAAAAGGTCAGTATAGTGCTATTGTTTGCAGTTTTGCAATGCACCTTTGTCCTCCTGAGCGGTTGTATCCTTTGATGCTACAATTATTTCAATGCAGTCCAACACTTGTTATACTAACACCACACAAACGACCTGCTCTAGAAGAGTTGGAAGGAGTGGAGTTAAGTCATGTAGATTATGCCTTGACAGCTAAAGGAAAGAAAGTATTTCTAAAAATATATAAGTTAAGTTACAATATGTAACAGCTTGTTTGCGTTAAGATAAGAAACACCCCTTAATAGTCCTCTTTGGATTATTAAGGTTTTTTTTTGCCCACAAAGAATATCCCCATATTAAATTTAGTCTCTAATAGCCAAACCTCTTTAGAACAGTTCTCTTAAAAAATTCTTAAAAAAAAATGTTTCCGTGACTTTTCTGTTAAAGTCTAGTCTAAACATTATATAGGGTGTAATTCCTATTATACAGAATAATCACACTAAAAATTAGCCTTTGGACATTTATATGTTTTTTAGGAGGTTTTTTTGGTGTGATTATTTTGTTTTGTGACTGTTAATTTTTTAAATTGAATAAGAATTTAGTTTATATTTTTTTTTGAAGCTGTTTTAAAGTTGGCATGGCTATTGACTTTTGTAGGTCAGAATGAAAAATAAAATTTTTAGAAAGCTATGAAAAACTTAATTTTTTTAACCGTTTTTTTTGGGACGTATGTGTTTTTTGCTTGTAATACAAGCGCCAATGATTCTACATCTACAAGTACTGTTCAAGCAGGTTGGTTAGGAGGAGCTATATCCACCACTTTAGACTCTACTATACAACCTCAAGATTCTGCTAAAGTCCAAAGTAGAAAATATACAGTATTTAAGTCTAGCCGAATTTTATCCACTAAAGAACTGCGTGAAGCTAAAAGAAAAAGAGCTTTGGAGCAAGATGGAAAAAAAGATAAGGCCAGCTATTTTGGAATCAAATAACTTCTACTCTGTGTGTAGGTGAGTTGTCCATCACCGAGCAATTATATTTTGTCCAAAAATGTATATGATTTTTAGGTAGGTAGTTAGTCCATAGTTTGCTTCAACAAGTTTGTTGAGCCTATAGTCCTTGAGCCCTGTGCTTTGGCAGAAATGTCAAACACAGGGCTTTTTTTATAAAAAGTGCTCCTTATTTCCATTTATACCTCTATAGAGGCCATTCAGCAATCGAAATAGGCCATTCCTCAATTTTTTGTTGAATACAAAGTATTTCCCACCTATATTTGTAATTCCCCCAACAGTCCTCCTCTCTTTAGTTTATGCCTAGACTGATCTAGTCTTAAGGCAAAACAAATTTTTTTCAATTAAAACTTAAAACTATGAAGTACTTAATGTTTTTTGTACTAATACTATCAAGTATTAGTTTAATGAGTTGGGAAGCTGTATCCTCTACTACCTCATCATTTAGTGTAAACCAAAGTTCTATAGCTCCTCCTGTAGAAAGAGGTAAAATCAAGAAAAAGCGTAAAAAGAAAAAACGTTTGAAATCTCCTAAACGAACAAAGTCGGCAATTGATAAAAAAATGGGTTGGACTTTATTAGGTTTGTCATTTGGAGTATTGGGATTAGTACTGATTAGCTTTTTGTTAATGTTACTAAGTGGAGGAGTAATGGGGTCTGTTTTTTTTGTTGCACTAGTAGCTATGCTTATTTTGTTTGTATTATGGGGCGAATTGCTTTCTTTGTCGCTTGTTTTTTTAGGAAGAAAGAAAGATAAAGAACGTTCAGATGAGCGTAGAAGAAAGGATGGGTGGGTATTTATGATTGTAGCTCTTAGCTTTCTTGGTCTAGGATTATTAGGGTTGTTTCTTGGCATCTTTGGTGGTTTTTTTAGTTTTGGGCTATTGATCTTTTTTAGCCTTGGACTATTTTTCTTAATTTCTGTTGTAGCTGTGTTAGTTTTAGGTTTGTACCACTTATTAAAGTATCCTAAAGTTTAGAAATCATTAATTTTGAATACTTTTCTAAGTTTTCCTAACAGTTTTTGTAGCTTTGTGGCGACAAGCAACACCCTGTGGTGTGCTCTAAAAAATTCGAATAGTAAAAAACATTCTTCAAAATGAAATTTTTTGTAGATACTGCAAACTTAGAACAGATCCAAGAAGCTTACGACTTAGGTATTTTGGACGGAGTGACCACTAATCCTTCGCTAATGGCCAAAGAGGGAATTAAAGGACAAGAAGCCATAATAGAGCATTACAAAAAAATCTGCGAGATTGTAGATGGAGATGTAAGTGCTGAAGTTATTTCTACCGATTTTGAAGGTATTGTGAAAGAGGGTGAAATGTTGGCTGCTCTGCATCCTAACATTGTAGTGAAAGTACCTATGATTAAAGATGGGATTAAGGCGATTAAGTATTTTTCAGGCAAAGGTATTCGTACCAACTGTACTTTAGTTTTCTCTGCTGGACAAGCTATCTTGGCAGCTAAAGCAGGAGCGACTTATTTATCTCCATTTTTGGGGCGTGTAGATGATATCTCTTGGGATGGTGTAGATCTGATTGATCAGATTGTAGCTATCTATGAAAACTATGCTTTTAATACACAAGTTTTAGCAGCATCTATCCGCAATCCTTTACATATTATCAAGTGTGCAGAGATTGGAGCAGATGTAGTTACTTGTCCATTAAAATCTATTTTAGCATTATTGAATCATCCATTAACAGATAATGGTTTAGCTAAGTTTTTGGCTGATGCTGAGAAAATGAAGTAAGAGTTTAGGGATATAAAATAAAAAACATGAGTCATCCCTTAAGTAAGAGATGGCTCATTTTATTTGGAAAAAAGAAAAAGCCTTTCGAAATTTAGGTTAGGACACCAAAAACGAAAGGCATATGTATTATAAAAAGTATATTAAAGATAAGGAAGACCGCACA
>JAAEPD010000521.1 GCA_024222455.1 Aureispira sp. | reverse complement strand
CTAATTCGATTTGAGACTTCTGCTCAAAACTGGATTCAAGCCCACTACTTAGTTTTTGCTATGATTTTTCTTAAAAAATATCTCACATTAACTTTTAGTTTTTAAATCACTTCTATATGGTTGTATAATGCAAAATTACATATCAAAGATGGATAAGCCAATAGAAGGCCTAAAAAAAATAGATATCCCTCTCTATTTAAAATAAAAAGGGGAAATGCTCTCAAACAGCATTCCCCTAGACTATATCTCGAAAACCTATCCTACTAATGCAATACTAATTTTCTAACCGTTTCTTGTTTTTCTGTATTAATCTTAATGAAATATACTCCTGAGCTTAAGTTGGAGAGATCAAATTGATAATTATTCAACTCCTCATTATTGCCAAAGTAATATGTTTTTAGAGTTTTTCCTGATATGTCATTAACCGTTACAACAGTTTCTGTTGTTGGGTTAGCTAAATTCATATTGAAAATACCATTATTAGGATTAGGGTAGACTATTAAGTCAAATTCTTCTTGTTCTTCTAATCCAAAAGTGCTAGTGATGACAGGAGCATTGCTAAAGCTAATCATATAACCTCCAATTCTATAAAATGGATTATATCCAGCATTACAATCAGAGCAAGTTGTTCCACTAACGCAAGATGGATTATTAGGGTGACAAAGATCTTGATACGATTGTTGGAATACATATGCAAAATCAAATGGACTTGAGCCAATATAGGGTGTTAAATCATAAGTATTGGGAGGTGCAATAGCGCCTGGACACCAACCTGCTCTATTATGGTACCATGTGCCATTTTGGTTGGTACAGTTATCTGGATTAGGGTTGCAGGTGTTCCACAGATTTTGCGTAAAAATGTGCGCAGAATTAATGTGAAACTGATGTGTAGCGTTATAAAATTCAGCTGCATTTGAGGTGTTGTTGCTTCCCCAACCATGCCCCGTAGTCGTAACTCTAAAAGTTGCTTTTTGAGAGTTGGCTGGAAAATCTATAGAAACAGTATCACAAGGCTGTAAATCAGCTGGATTTCCGAAATTATAACTACCATGCCATACTTCTTGTATGCTGGAATACAGATAAGTGGGGGTGCCTGCAATGTAGTCAAAATCTAAGTGAATATCCCAGCCACCAGACCCCCAAGTGTCAATAAACATTCTTAGTTCGATATTGCCATGCAGCAAAGATGCATAATCCGTAACATCTATACTATGATTGCAAGCAACTCCATAAGGTGTAATATAGCGGAATAACTCCATCCAAGAACCATCTGGTGCTTTGTATTCTACATAAGCTAATCGATCCCAGTCATCGCAACCTCCAGAAATAGAAGGGCAGGTAACTGAAAAATTAGCAATGATCTGATCATAGGCGCCTATAGATTGAGGCAAGGTGTAAGTGCCATAAAACCATCTAGAAGCGCTACCAAAATCAATTAAATCACCATCAAATGTTTGTACATTTCTATTCGATGCAGTATCGACAACATTTACGGTTATTGTATCTGTGGTAGAATTTCCATTGCTAGCAGTAGCTTTCACATGGATGTCATGGCTGCCTGTAGATGTGGGTGTCCACCAAGCCATATAATAGCCATCTTCTTGGGTAGTAGGGATTGGTGTAGTTCCATTCACCAAAAACTCAACATTAGTCAAGTTTACAGCCCATGCTGGTTTTACTTCAGCATGTGCATACAATGGATAAGCATTTAGGTTAGGCATCTCTATAGGGTATGCATCTGTCAGTTTAGAAGAAACTTTTGGGTAGATAGATGCTATGTTAGCTAAAGGAC
This sequence comes from Aureispira sp., assembly GCA_024222455.1. Taxonomy (GTDB): domain Bacteria; phylum Bacteroidota; class Bacteroidia; order Chitinophagales; family Saprospiraceae; genus JAAEPD01. The sequence continues at coordinate 28,176 of JAAEPD010000521.1, read as the reverse complement.
AAGAACTTGCAGACCATTCTGTTCCTATCATATTCATCAACGCACCATTAAAACTAGATGGTCCTAAATCAGATAAAAGCATTCCTGTAGATTGATTAAAATCATAATAAGCCACCAAATTGGGTTCAGAAGCTGGATTTGAGAGTTGACAGATGTTGTTTTGAATTTCTGTTTCTGTACGAGCAACATTCCATACTCTAACCTCATCAATCATTCCTTGAAAAAAGCTACCTGGTCCAGAACCAGGACTTAAAGCTCCAATCGTAACAGGTCTATTCAACGAATTGATTGTTGCAGTATCTACCAATTCGGATTGGGTGCCTAATAAATCACCATCAACATAGACTCTAGTTGTCCCATTATCATTAGTTGCTGCTACATGGTGCCAAGCACCATCGTTTATGCCTGCAGCAAAATTTGTAGAACCGCTTGAGCTTCCATCAAAAAAGAATCGAACATTTCCATTATTTGAGACTATACAATTGACTACTCCTTCTATCGAAAATATTCCATCAGAGCCAATAGCGCTTGAATTAACCCAAGCTTCTATTGTCATTGTTGTAGAACCAACAATAGTGTTGTTAGCCATTTCTACATAATCGTCTACACCATCAAAAGTTAAGGCATTATTTTGCCCCAATAGGATGTTGCCACTAGCAATAAACCATAAAATAAAAAAGTAATTTTTCATATAAAATGTTTTAGATCTGATGAAATTGTTAGGAAATTAATGTTCAGTAATAATGTGCTGCTGTTCGCTTATGTAAAAGTATTCATATAAGCTTCTAAAATAAATTTCAGGAGGGGTACAAATAGGGAACAGAGGCTGTAATCTCTTTGTGAAGCTAGATCTAGAATCTAACTATCTAGGCTGAAAAAGTTCTGTTTTTTATTGTAAACTATTATGATCAATAATCTTTTATGGTAAGGAGTGATTACAAAAAGGGCTAAATGATTGCAAAGTGGCTTTTATTTATACACCCAAAGTAGTACTTTGTATATTATACCCAAAACTAGAAGCTAAAATGGATGAGCCAATAGAACGATTGCAGAATTTGGATACCGAAAAACTAATGGATGTTGTCAAAAACTATCGACAATATGGTTATGCTTTGGAATGGAGAGATGCAGCTATCTCAATCCTAAAAGAAAGAGGTCTGGATGAGGAGCATCTGAAATTGACAGGAAATCTTGAGAATCATTCCTATACTAGAGCAGAGGCAATTTATGAAAACTTCAGGTCCTATTCTAAACTGACCTTGATGGTTTATATTTTATCTTGGATTGTATATATAGGAGGGTTACTTATACAGCCTACTGGTGCATTAGGAACTGTGCTAATGATTCTAAATATTGGCCTTTTTGTAGGCTTTCTATATCTTTTGTTGCAATCCTTTTTAACCCAGAACCAATTTTACAAAGCTATTAACCAAAATTATGGTCCAGAAGGTGCTGTGATTTACTTGGTTTTGGGCATGCCTTTATATTTGCTCCTATATTTCTATTTTGCAAAGCAGATGAAGGAAAAAATGCAATCAATTGTTTAATAATCCTTAAGTTCTTCAAGACGAGCAACTGCTTGTTTTTGCAAGGCTTCCATTTCTTGTTGTTCTTCAGGTGTAGTGGTAGAGTTTTTGAGCACTTTTTCGATAAAGACTAAACGCTTCGTATGCAACTCTTTTTCTGCCTTAAACTGACTTGAACTATTCATCATATTAATTTTAGTGTTAAGACGCTTTACCTCTGCTAAATGATAATCCTTAAGACTTCTTTCAGCCTCTATTCTTGCGTTATCTGAAACTATTCTTAAACTATCTGATACCCTGAGTTGTGCCTCTCTATTTTTTACTGCATTTACAGCTGCTTCAGTAGCAGTCTCGGCCTTTGTCCAGAGTATATATGCCGCAATAGAAGCAATCAAGGCAAGTATTGCAAATCCTACAGCTATGGTTGTTCTACGGTTGGCCTGACGACGACGACGTTGTTCTTCTTCTAATTCAGCTTGTTGAGCTGCTAATTTTTCTTCTTGCTCCTTTTTTTCTTGGGCACGTTGTAGTCGTTCTTCCTCTAGTTTACGTTGCTTAAAAGAGGTGAGAATTGGTGCAACTAGTGTATCATGTGAAACCTCGTAAGCCTTGCCTAAATGCGTGTTTTCTGGTTTTATTAAACGAGTAGCTAGTAACTTACTCAATAAAGAATCTGTTATATTATATCGACTTGTTACAATAGATTCAGCAAGACTAACTCTTGCACCATCTACAATTAAGCCTTCCTCAATGAGTTTGGTAGCTAGTTGTTGCTCTTCGGCAGTACCTATAGAATCTATTCGATTTCGATAGTAGTTATTTAGAATTTGTTTGATGCCATCAGCTCCACCAATATGATGAACTTCAACCGTTTTTAGCTGCTTTTGAATTACAATATCCTCTAAATGCCCACAGATGATTTGTAGTTGAAAAGACTCAATTTCTCCTTTTTCGTTACTCAGATTATTAATAATATCATCTAAAGCATCATCAGAGTAATTAAATTTATCAGATGCAAAATCATAAGCGCCAGATTGAGCAGGGAGTAAAATAGCTTCCTCAGCTTTTCTTTTGCTAAGCGGATGCAATTGATAGCGATTGCTCAGAATGGGAGGTATCTGAGCACTCAAATTATCCAACATACTCAAGCGGTCAGATCGGATAGCAAATACTAATTTCCAGTTAAGCGGTTCTGTCCATTGTTCATCTCGGGCGCTTGGAGCCTTTTTTTCTTTTAGGGTTTTCTGAACATCTGTGGGTACACGTCCAAAGATAATATCAGCTAAGAGCTGAATCAATATGGATTGATCTTTCTTTGAGTGTATAAAAAACTCCTCAAATTGATCTAAAATTAGAATAGGAACAGCTGGCAAATAATTCATTACCATAGAACAAGCTTTGAAATATTCCCAAAGACTAGGGGGGCGGTTTCCACACCAAGCTTTTATTCGTTGGTTTACCATGGAGTCTATCTGCAGTTCTTCCATTCTGCTTTTGACAGCATTCCACAGCATATTTAAAGGTGAGACTCCTTTGTTCTGAAAACGCACCTTAACAGAACTATATTCTTCTTGTTCTAATAATGGTAAAACCCCTGCATTAAGCAAGGATGTTTTTCCCAATCCTGATTTAGAAAAAAGAACTACAAATTGTTCTACTTTTATGAGGCTATAAAGCTCGCGAGTTTCTTGGCGTCTTCCAAAAAACAGGGCACTTTCGTACTGCTCAAAAGAGCGAATACCAGGATAACGATTATGTTTATGTTGTTGACTCATTATGCTGCATCTATTTTTTTACCATCTTTATAAAATACAGGACGACCACCTTCTGGAAAACTGTGCAAGCCTACATGAGCTATTCCCAAATTAAAGGAGTCTTCATAATTTTTGCCTGCAAAAATTGCGGTGTAAAATCCTTCTGTAAATTTGATGGCAACTTGGTCATCAATTGCGTTATTGGTTCCAATTACATTAGGAATATATTGAGCCATAACTTGGGCTTGTTCTTCAGAGTAACAAGCATTGAGAATGACACAGCTAATTTGGGTATTGAATTGTTTGAATAGGTTAGCTAACTCTGGCCCTTGAACCATATCTGCACTGCCCGATTCTCCATAAAAAACCAATCCAGCCCGACCCGTACCATGCCCCGAAAAATGCACGATTTGAGGATTGTGTCGTAGAAGTAATTCTAATAAACGAGCTTTTTTAGTATTTAGAATAGGCTTGAAAAAGAACTTACTACGTTCTGTGCCTCGCATATGTACTTCCTCAATGACATCTATTTCGTCATTGAGTTCTATTGCAGCTGTATCCTTAGGGTTCGCTGTCATCATTAATATATTTACTTTTCCTTTTACTCCTGGTTGTGGAGAAGTGATATAGCTTGGTTTTGAACTTTCATTAGTATTGCTAGATTTTCCTTTTTGGCTCTCTTCCCATTCAATATATCCTTGAGCTAAATCATGTACAAATGTATTTTCATCATTTGATACAAACTGAAAGTCAAAGGAGTCTATATAAAAATCTTTAGTAGCTGCTTTTATAGGACTGTCATGTAAATAAAAGGACATTTCTTTTTCTTTGTGCAAGCGCAAACTCCTAAATAGGAGAGGAAGATGCCAATCATTACTGTCAAAACCTAAGAATAAGTAAGTTTTATGTTCGTCAAAATGTTGCAAGATCTCATTTGGAAGGGTAGAGGTATTTCCAAGCAGATTATTGATGAAATTGACCTGATCTTCTTTCGTAATAACCAAGGATTCTGTTTCTTCTATTGTTCCAAAAAGGTTGTAAACCACAGGCTTATCAATGCTTATTTCAGGAGTTAAAGACGCTTGATTTCGTTGATAGTTGTAATGAAGTTGTTCTGCCTCTTTGCCTACTCGCATAAATGCTTGATGCATATACTCATCAGGGCTAGTATTAATAACTAGAGAGAAAGGGAGCTTGGCTAAATCTTTATAAATTTTAGGAGGCCTACTCACTGAGTTATCAAAGAAACTACACAACTCTTCTCTAAGAATTGTATCCTTCATTCTTAGCCCTTTGGTCCAGCGCATAGAGGCATAAGGTAAGTTATCTCTTTGGGAGGAATCAAAAGATATTTTGTTTGCAGTAGTACTTGCATTGTTTTTATCTTCAATCTCTTTAGAGAGTTGTCTAGAAAAAGCTTGATCTATTTGTTCTTCCCCTGACTCTCCTAAGAAAGTTGCGATGCGGGGCCCCAAGATTAAAATACAAGAGTTTTTGTGTAAACTCTTATAGAAGTGACGCCAAGTAGATGGATTCATATAGTATTAAGTTTTGAATCAAGAATATTCTTGATTCAAGTAAATAGTTTAGTTCTGTAGAAAATGAAAGGTAATAAAAATAGATAAAAACTAAAGTGAATACATGGACTATATTTAAAAATGACCTTATTCATACGGACTAATGTTAATTTTTTCCTAAATTCGCCTATTAATGTTCTATGAAGGCCTATTTTTTTAGGCCCAAAAGTAGATAATTTAATGAACTATAAACCTTTATACTAGAAATCTATAAAACTTACTAATTTATGTTAAGAACTACTTACACATTAGCACGTGGCTGTTTAGCCTGTGTATTAATGATTTTTGCACTGAATAGTAGCTATGGGCAAGCTATTGTCCAAGTGAGAGTAACATCTGTAGAAGTTACTAAAAATGAAGATTGTGATGGGTTTGCTACCTGTGAGAGTGATTTTACATGGGAGTTTCAAGCAACAGATAACACTATTGGAAAAACCAATAATAATTCTTCAGCTAATCTTTTTGGATTAGTGAATGGTCGATTAGGTGGTGATTTTAATCATGCCTATGTTGATAATAATAATGGAGCATTTACATTAGTTCCAGGAGGCCCTAATATTGGAGGTACTTGCTTTCTTAATTCAGGCGATGCTGAATATATTCCAGGGAATGGATTATTTTTTAATCATGAGTACCCTTGTGCCTCAGATGTACCTACGGTCATGAATATGCGGTGGATTGCTTATGATAATGATGATTTAACACAATCTTACAATGGTGGTATTGGAGGTATGGATGGAGAAACAATTATAGAAGCTTTCAATATTCCTGTTCCTGCTGCACCTGGTACTAGTGGACCTATCACTAGAATGTTGAGTAGTACAGATGGTGGTTGTCCACAAGATTATGAAATTACATTTGAGGTTACTCGTTTAGCTTTATCTGTGAATGTAGCCGAAGATGATATTTGTAATGCTATACAGATACCTGTTAATAATACTACTCAAGCTTTTGCTTGGTGTGGTCCTTTAACTATGGATGCTAATGGTGATGAGCCAGAATTTAATAGTGTAGCTAATGGTGGACATGGTTCTGCTTGGTTCTATTTTGTAGCGCCTGCCAGTGGTCAAGTGACCATTGAAACAGATGTAGCAACTACTGAGTTTGGAACAGAGCTAGCATTATACCATGCAGCTGATGGATTAGGTTGTTTGGCAGGATTCAATAATTATATTGGATATGTAGGGCCAACACCTATCAAAAACAAATTCGATTACCTTTCTTACCAAGGTCATGCCGATGATGATATTCCTGTTATCAATCCAAGTGCTGAGGCTACAGCACATTTTGGTGATGTACTTAATGTTGCACCAAGTATACGTGATGGTCATGCCTTAATAGCAGGGGAAACTTATTATATACAGTTGACCACAGATGATGCTAACGAAAGAGGGTACATTGGTATCAGAATAGAAGATATTGGTGGTAGCCCATTTGATGGCGTAGACATACCTTGTCAAGGTACAGATATTACAGCAGATGCACAATCTACTACTGTACGTACAGAAGCTAATGGATTACCAGAATCAACACAGTTGACTACAGATAGAGTTAGTGATGAAGAAATTGATGCTCCATTTACAGGAAACAATGCTCAGGACTATGTAGCTTATACTTATACCTCTCCTAATGGAAATGGGTTGAATGGTAGTATGTGGTTTCAGTTTACAGCAGGGCCTAGTGGACGTATCTATTTAGAAGGCGATTTAGATGCTGGTCCTTTGAATGAGACCGAAAACTTAGCTTTTTATGCTTATGATGCTAGATTTGCTCCTGGTACTCCAGCAGATATGTCTTGTGCTAACTTGACACAACTGGAAGATGTAGAAGGTGGAACTGGTATTTTGAGTTCTAATAAAACAGCTATTATAGAGAGACGTTGTTTGGAGCCAGGCTATACTTACTATGGTATGGTTGATCCTCAAGGCGTTTCTTTAGCTAATGAAGCTGAAGTATGGGCTTATGATCCTAGTATTGCTGATCCTACTCAAAACCCTCCAGGTAATGATATTTTGTGTTTAACAAATTCAGATTCTATCTATGAGGTGCCTGTACAGTTGATTGGTCAACCGCCATTAACTTTTGGTTCTGTAGCAGGTACTAACGAAAATGCTTGTATAGAGACATTGGCAGGTGAGCCATTCTCTCATACTGTAGATAGTAATAGAGCTAACCAAACGGTTTGGCATTACTTTGTAGCCCCACCTTCTGGTGTTATTGAGATGCGTTTGCGTGCTTATATTGGATTAGATACATTGAACTATTCTGTGTATGAACTTTTAGGTGGTGATACTTGCTATGGTGGATTGAGTCCAACAACTATAGGAGGTGCTACTTATACTGAAGATGGTACTCAGGGTACACAGCAGGTTACACCAATTGCTTTTGGTAGTACTGGTTTCAATGGTTCTACTGTTGATTTATGTTGCTTGAATCCTGGACAAACTTATGTTATCCAATTGGATGGTGGTTCGCCTGGTGATCAAGGGCAGTATATTATAGAGTATATCAACGAAGAAGAAGTTTATGCAGGTGATTCTCGCTATACAACTCAGCATGGAGATACTATTAATTACAACAGCATGGATACTGCATTCATTTGTTATAATGATACTATCCTTCCTAGTGTAATGTTTGACGGGTTAGGATTAACTACTAGTAAGATTCCTGATTGTATGGGTTTAGGATATGTTATCCATGATAGCATTCCACCATTACCAGATTCTATTATCAATGGTAACTTTGGTTATTTAGATTCTGTATTTTTGGGACCTCACCATTTTGTGAACGATGGTAATGGTAGTGGATCTTTCGGAAATCCTCAATTTAATACCGTTTATCACGTAACAGCGATGGCAGATAGAGCTAGCGATTGGGGACAATTGATTTGTCCAAGTGCTAGTATCGAAAATGGTGCACCAGTTGTATTCTTACAACAAATAACAACTACACAAACTTATGATCCTAACAATTGTGTGATTGGATTCTCTGCTAGTGGTGGAGAACCTGCGTACAATGGTTCTGACTTTACATGGGTAGTAACCAATACTATCGGTGATACAATTAGTATGGGAACAATGGGTAATGGTGTTGTACAGTCTGTTTCTGTACCAACAGCTGATGTATATACTGTAGAAATTTTCGATAATTCAGGTTGTGGTGTTACTATATCGATCAATGCAGCAACTTGTTTGAATCCTTGTAAAAACAATCCTGTATTTATTACTCCTGATCCAATAGACAGCAGTGTTTATACTTGTTTGCCTGGTGGTGATTCTGCATTGGTGACTATCTTCTTGACAGGAGGTCAGCCAAGTACAACAGGTGGTGATTATATTGTAAATGTTTCAGGTTCTACAATTCCTGGACAAAATACAACATACAATGTAACTGATAATAACGGTGCTGCTCCAACCCCATTCTCATTTACTGTAGGAGATGGAGATACATGGCAAGTTATAGCAGGCGATATTAATGCTTGTGCTGATACTGCTTCACATACATTTACATATAACTTAACAAACTGTCCAGATTACTGTGCTGTTAATCCTGTAATTGCCAACTATAGTTACAATTGTCAGGCTAGTGGTATTTCTATAGTGGAAGTAACTGTAAGCGGAGGTGCTCCTACCAATGATGGTAGTAACTATACTGTTAATGTAGCGGGTTCTACTGTATTTGGACAAAATTATACTAATGCAACACTTCCTGGAGTTGTAGGAGGTACATCTACTTTCTCATTCATTGTTAATGATGGAGATAACTGGCAAATGATAGTGACTGACACTGCAATGTGTGCAGATACACTTAGTGATGCTTACGATTTCTTGACGGATTGTGATCCATGTGCAATGATGCCAGTAGAAATATTACCTGATCCAGTCAATAGTAGTGTTTATACTTGTAATACACCAGCTACTACAGCAACAGTTACTTTATACTTAATAGGTGGAGCAGCTGGAGCTAATGGTGGAAACTTCCAATCTATAACAGTTACGGGTTCTACAGTTGGTGGCAACGGTACTTATGTACAAGGTACAGGTGCCTTCCAGTTTAGTGTAGGTGATGGAGATAACTGGCAGGTTGTTGCCATAGACTCTAATGCTTGTGCTGATACTGCAACTGGAACATTCAATTATTTGCAAGATTGTGATCCTTGTGGCCCTAATCCTGTTCAAATCTTACCAGATCCAATAGATAGCACGGTTTATACTTGTAGCGCTAATGGAACAGCATTAGTAACACTATATATATCAGGTGGACAGGCTGCTGCAACAGGCAACTATCAGTCTATTGTAGTTTCGGGGTCTAATTTTGCTGGAGCTAATGGTTCTTATGTACAAGGAGCTGGAGCTTTCCAATTCTCTGTTAATGATGGAGATACATGGCAAGTAGTCGCAACAGACTCTAGTGGCTGTGTAGATACGGCTTCTGCTACATACAATTACAATGCAACGAACTGTAACATTTGTTTATTAGATCCATTGGTAGTGGGTCCTTATACTTATACCTGTAATGGTGATGGTTCTGCTTCTGTGGCGGTAACTATTGCTGGTGGACAGCCTTCTTACGATGCATCTAATTATGATGTAACTGTTACAGGATCTACAGCAAGTACAGGGGGTAATGTATCGAATGCACAGGTTGCTGGAGTAGTTGGCAACAGTGTACAGTACACCTTTACAGTAGAGGATGGAGATAATTGGACTATAACGGTATCAGATCAGTCTAACTGTACAGATAGTGAAACTGGGGCGTATGTGTTTAATGCAGCCAACTGTCCTAATGTTTGTGCCTTAGCAAATATTGGTGTAACAGCTGGAAATTATACTTGTAATATTGACAAAACAGCAGATATCACTATTTCCTTGTCTGGAGGTCAGCCAAGCTTTGATGCTTCTAATTACTTAGTAACAATTATAGGCCCAACTGGAAACAGTGGTTATCAAATACCTGTAGCTGGTCAAATAAATGACACAGTAGCTTATACTTTCCAAGTAACAGATGGTGACAGCTGGGTTGTTGTTGTTTCTGATGGCAACTGTGAAGACAGTACTGCTGGTTCTTTTGCATGGACACCTTCTACTTGTGGTAACTTGTGTAATGATCCTGGATATACCAATGTAGCAATCAATGGTGGAACAGGGACTTATACTTATGACTGTGATAGTGTTGGTAATGCAGAATTGGATATTACCTTGACTGGAGGTTTACCTGCGTTGACTGCGGGTAGTGCTGACTATATTATTACGGTAACCATCAATGGAACTAGTGCACCATATTTAGTGGATGCTAATAATGTTTCAGGAGTGCATACTATCAATTTAGAAGATGGAGATGTTTGGTCTGTTTCTGCTACAGATGCTTTGACTTGTAATACAGCTACATTAGGTGCTACATTTAATACTGTAGATGCTGTTGCTACTACAGATGCTGCAAGTGAATTGCTCTTAGGGCAGATTGCTACACTAGATGGTAGTGCAAGTGTTGGTAACAATTTATTTTATGTTTGGACTCCAACAACTTGGGTTGTTGATCCTACTGCTGCAAGTACTACAACTCAACCATTGGAGACAACTACTTATTTGTTAGAAGTAACTGATAATTATGGTTGTAGTGATACTGTTTCAGTTCCAATTCCAGTTGGACGTTGTGTACCTCAACATGCTGGTTTCACACCAAACAAAGATGGAGTCAATGATTTCTGGGAAATCCCATGTTTGACTTTATATGACAACGAAGTAGAAGTTTATAATAGATGGGGACAATTGGTATTTAAAGCTACCAATTATGATGGTACTTGGGATGGAACAAACAATGGCCAAAATGTAGCTGATGCTACTTATTACTATGTAATATTAGTGACATTCCCTGGTTTTGATAATCCTGTACCTTATAAAGGAACAGTGACAATTGTTCGATAAAAAAACTAATAACAAGCGCAAGTAGGCAATGCCCTACTTGTTGCTTGATTTAGAAAGTATCTATTATATTTATTTAATAGTTTGTAGGAGTTTAGAATTTTATACTAAAAAGTTAAAAACTTCATTTTCGTAGCATTTTTGCAATTATTGCGAAAAATCTCAAACTAGTGATCTATTAACATTATTATTATATAAAAATATATTTCCCATGAGAAAATTAATTCTATTGAGTTTGGGATTATTGCTGATAGCTGTCAGCGCGCAGGCACAACAAGAGCCGTTGTTTGCGCAATATACAAGCAATGCCTATCTAATCAATCCTGCTGTAGCAGGTTCTAAAGGCAATCATTCTGTTAGTCTTTTTCATCGTTGGCAATGGGTATCATTTCCAGGTGCACCAATGACTTATGGACTAACTTATCAAGGTAGTATTAAAGATTTGCATGGTGTAGGCGCCTTGGTATTTGGAGATATTACTGGCCCTACTAGACGTTGGGGAGGAAAGGTTTCTTATGCTTTTCATATTCCATTAGCAGATCGTAAATTCAGATTATCTATAGGTGTTGGTGGACGTTTGGTACGTAATGAAATCCGTGGAAATGCTATCAAATTTATTGAAGCTAATGACCAAGCTGTTGCTAATATTCAAGATGGCGCTTGGGGTGGTGATGCTGAATTTGGACTATATTTCTACGCTAAAAATTTCTATGTAGGATTTTCTATGCCAAATCTTATTCAAACTAAAATCAACTTTGGTAATGATACAGGTTTGCGTGATCCTATGGGACATACTTATCGTCATTATTTCCTTACAGGTGGATACAAATTCTCTTTTCCTGAAAAAGGAATTAGTGTAGAGCCTTCTGTTATGGTGAAATATGTACAAGGTGCTGCCCCTCAAGTAGATGCTGGTGTGAAGGTAGGTGTTTTACATGATCAATTAATCTTTGGGTTGTTCTATCGTTCTCCTGCATTCTTATCTTTCCAAACTAGAATCTTGTTTGATAAGAAAATACCTTTATTGTTAGGGTTTGATGTTGCTTTATCTAAGTTCCAAAAATATAGTGTTGGAGCTACTGAAGTAATGATTGGATATGAATCTCCTTCAAAAACAAATATGTTTGGAGAGAAGGTTTCTGATGATGAAACAACTACACCTGGCACTGGAGATGGTAAAATCTAGAATACACAAACTATAGTTTTATATGAAGCGAAAGAACAATCTTGTTCTTTCGCTTTTTTATTGGACTAGTCTAGATTAAGTATATAAAAATGAGCATCTTAATAGCTTTTACAAAGAAATTTAGAACAACTTTATATACAAAATGCTTAAAATAACTAAGAACATTGGAAAAATACTTGATATACTAGCTATATTCCATATAAGCTTTTACCTTTGAGTAGATCTCAAAATGAACACTTAAGTTGAAAGAATGAATCAGTTTTTATATAAATATACTGCAATACTAATTTGTTGGATTGGACTAGGCCAAATGACTATGGTGGGTCAGTATGATTGTGTGCATCCAGATACTATAATTGCTCAGTCTTTGTACCAACAAGGAAAGGTCGCTTTTTCTCAAGGTAATTTGGACAGTGCTTTGGTTTATATGGAGGCAGCAAAAGAGTCTTACAAAACAATAGAATGTTGGGAACAAGCAGTGCATATGTTGAGAAACATAGTAACAATTTGTGCACGATCTAATAGGGCAGAACAAGTACAAGAAAACTTGATGGAGGGACTAGCTATAGCGAATGAATATCTATCAGATAGTAGCTTGCATAAGGCGAAAATATTTGCTAGTAGAGGTCAAATTGATATGTCCTTGGGGAATCTGGATTCTGCTAAGTGGTATTTAGAGAAATCGGTTGAAATAACAGAAAAAGTAGAATCTTGGTCTGATTTTGTAAAAATGAACAGGGAGTTGGCTAGGTTGAGTTATTATCAGCAAGATTTTGTATCGATGGAACAATACCTAGATAAAGCGTACAATTGCGCTAGAGAAAAACTTTCGGGTAACTCTAAACAAATACAAGCTGTCTTGCAACTCTATGGTGCTTTATACTATAGAAATGGTAACTATGAAAAAGCATTGGAGAAAAATATAGGTGGTTTAGATGCCATCCTAAAGAATATGTCTTCTAGATCAGATAGTATATTAGTAGCGAGTTTTTATAATAACATAGGTTTACTGTATATTGAAATAGGAGATATTTATAATGCTGAAGATTATTGTAAAAATGCTTTAAATTTCTCTAAGCGCCTGAAAGACAATTATAAAGCTTCTACCATATATCTTAATTTAGGAGAGTTTTTTAAGCTAAAAGGACAAGAGGAAAAAGCCTATAATTATTATTTGAAAGGATTAGATTTATTGAAATATGCTAAAGATAAATCCATTAGTGCAATCAATAGATCTTACATTAATTTCAATAATGGTATTGGAGAAGTAGGGCCTTCCATCAATCGTCATAAGATGGCTTTTGAGGCACTCATGCGCAATGTAGAAATCCATAAAAAAGAGGTTTTTAAGCGAGAAGAGACCTATAGAATTTTGGGTTTGTATTATTCCAAAATGAAGGCTAATAAGGAGGCTTTAAGTTATTTTAATAAGGCATTGAAAGAGAACCAAAAACTATATGGGGAGCAACATCCCTTAGTTGCTAGATGCTATTCTCACATAGGAACTACCTACGGAAACATGGGGGAAAGTGAAAAAAGTTTGGAGGTTTTTGAGAAAGGGAAAGCGGCCTTAATGATAGATTATGGAAGTGAGTATTTGGGAGAACGTCCAGAGGTTGTAATGGTTTCTGATAAGGAAATTATGCTAGATTTATTAGAATCAAAAGCTAAGCAACTGTATAATGATAAAGCATTGCTCAGAGCATATTCTGCTATTCAAAATGCATTGATTTTAATTGATGAGATGCGTAAAGGATTTAAGGCTGAAGGCTCTAAACTGTTTTTGGTACAACGGATGATTCCTGCATATGAATTGGCTATAGATTTAGCTTTGCAACTGAATAAAACTTCTGGAGATAAAACTTATTTAGAAGAGGCTTTTCGACTGATAGAGAAAAGTAAAGCTATGTTACTTTTGGAGGCATTGAAAACAGAGGAAGCTCGGACTTTTGGGGATGTCCCAGAAGATTTATTGCTAGAAGAGCGGAGGTTGGCTCGTGAGATAGTAAAAAGCGAGAAAAAGCTGTTTGAAGCACAAATAGCCAAGCAAAAGGATAAAATGGAGAGTGTGCAGCAAGATTTGTTAGAGTTGAGGAGAGAATCATCTAAACTACAGGCCACTTTGGAAACAAACTATAAAGAATACTATGAATTAAAATACAAAGAAAAGATAGCTAAACTAGAGGAAGTTCAGGAAAGTTTGGATGGACAAACTGGGTTGCTGGAATTTTTTGTAGGAAATAAGCAAATTCTAATTTTTAGTGTTTATAGTGATTCTGTTTGGGTGCATAGTGTTCCAGTCGATCCCTCCTTTGAGGAGTCTATAACCGTATTGCGAAACAGTTTGGTGAACTTGAAATTTATAATGAAAGATACCAAAGCTGCTTATCTTATTTTTGCAACAAATGCTCATAGAATCTACACAAAATATATAGAGCCTTGTTTGAAAAAGGATATTAGCCGCCTTATAATAGTTCCTGATGGATTATTCAATTATATTCCTATGGATGTATTATTGACAGAAAAACCAGACCATACAATGGTTGATTTTGCAGCTTTGCCTTATGTTATAAAAAAGTATAGAGTCTCATATCAATATTCTGCATCACTAATGCTTTTGCCTAGACCTGAGATAAAAACAAATGGTAAAATATTAGGAATGGCTTCGGTTTATAATGATGATATGGCGAATGATATCGCCAATGATCGTCACCAAAAATCTATTCGTATTGGAATCAAAGATTTGCCAGGTGCTCGCAAAGAAGTAGAAATGCTTAAGGATAAATATAGTGGAGATTTCTTTTTGGGTGAAAAAGCAAATGAAAAGAGGTTCAAAAAGATGATTCAGAAGAAAAACTATTCTGTAGTTCACTTAGCCATGCATGGGTGGGTAGATGATTTTCGGCCAGAATACTCTAATTTAGTATTCACTTATACACCTGATTCTACAGAGGATGATTTATTGCATGCTTATGAATTAAGTTTACTGGAGTTAGAAACAGATTTGGTTGTCTTAAGTGCCTGTGAGACTGGGTTTGGCAAGTATGAAAGGGGAGAAGGTGTGGTTAGTTTAGGTCGAGGGTTTATGTATTCTGGAGCAAGCAGTTTAATTATGACTTTGTGGCCAATCAATGATCAAGCAACAGCTCTTCTAATTGATAATTTATATGGAGAATTGGCTAATGAAAAATCAATAGATGAGGCATTGAGAAATGCTAAATTAGCTTATTTAGATAAAACTACTGATATTTCTGCACATCCATTCTTTTGGGGTAGCTTCATTATGGTTGGGGATCCTAGCCCTATCAAAATCAAACCTATGATAGATTGGATTTCATGGATTTTATACAGTGTATTGGGATTAGGTGTGATGGGATTATTAGGCATGTTATTCTTTAAAGCTAAGGCTTAGGCATATTTTTTTAGCCGAAATGTGTAACTTGGTATAGCTTTGGCGTTATAGTAATAAAAGTAACTTGTTGTAATCTAAAAAATAAGAAAGTATGATCCGCTTATTCGTTATTAGTATGTTGGCATTTTTTGCTGTGAATGCTAGCGCTCAAAATACTCTAAATCCTACAAAAAAAGATAGTTCTAAAGCAGGAAAAACAATCATAAAACGTCAAAAAACTTCTGTAACGGCTGTTTATGATAGTGCATATAGAGCACGTGCAAAAATGGCTCATATAGAAGGGGTTTATATTCCTAAAGATTTGAATGATTGTTTTAGAGAGTTAGATAAATTGATGGATGATGAAGTTCGTCAGAAATTTATGGCTTTTTCAGATGAAGAAGTTGATGGACGTACTCATCAAAGTTTGGGGATGTGGTTAGATCACAAATGGTCTATTTCTAATGGCTCTCGCTTATCAGCTTATTTTAATAAAATGCGCGTGCCTCATCCAGAGTATATGATTGGACTAATTATTCAATCTTATCATAGACACTTACACAAAAAAGACTTGAAAATTAAAGAACAAGTACTGCATTTTAGAAAACTTTGGAGTGATAAAAATGCTAAAAAAGCAGCTGAATTACTAGAAAAAAATTCTGATAGATAACTTATTATCTATGGTGAAATGACAGAAAAAAATGAGCAACTCAATTTAGAGTTGCTCATTTTTTTTATTTTGGGATATGGATTTAATAAACACTGAAGAGATCAGGATTTTTTTGGATACAGTAAATAAGGTATTAAATAGCAATACCTTCATTTTAAAGACAAAAGCAAATTATCTTGATTTAGATATTGCTCAAAAGGAGATTAAAGCTTTTTTGATGTCTAAGGATTTTAGAGAAGGTCTAATGACCCAATCAAAAGAACATGGTTGGACAAATTATCATTATTATGATAAAAAAGATGGCAATAAGTTAAAGCCAAATGAACGATGTAGATTTGTGAAAAATCAATTCAATCTTACTTTTGAACCTATCCCAAAGAAAAAATGTGGAGCTTATTTGAGGTTAATGCTTATGGGAGATGATCCTTTAGGCATTTTTCTGAGTCCTTACCAAAAAGGTGTATCTAAAGAGGAGGCCGTGAGAGTTGCTCGTACTTTTTTAAATTGCTTGTTAGAAAAGCAACAGTATAGATTGTTTAAGTTAAATACAGATTTTGGATATACCCACGAAGAACTGAGAGGGACAAAAGATATATGTTACTTTAGTGGAGGAATGTCTTCTGATGCGGCTACCCTAATAGTGCGAGAAGATAATACTGCATTTATGATTTTGACAAATGGAACAGATTAAGCTTATCTATTAGATATGTAAAATATAAAAGGGATTCCTGACAAGTAGGAATCCCTTTGTAGTCTTAGATTAGACTATTTTACTCATCACTAGAAGCATCATTTTCGATCTGCTCACTAGCAATCTTAATCACTTTTTCTAGGCGAGTACCTTTTACCAAATTGGCAAAGACTTCAACAACACTCTTACCTCCAATAATGGATAGTGGAGCCATAGTTTCAGCCATTTTTTCAGCTAAGGCTTTATCTCCATAAGCTTGTAATGCTGCAATCAAGTCTGGAGAAACTGCGCTAGCTTTATCAACTACAGCTTTTACCTCTGCCTTCATTTGTTGCAGGCGTTGATCCATCAACTTTTGAGACATTTCTACTTGTAAGTCTTGAGTTTCTCGATCTTTTGCCAGTTTTTGACGGTTGATCTCCAGCTGTTGCTCTTGTTCTTTGAGCATAGCCATCAACTCTTCTTGTTGTAGTCTGAATTCTGCTTCTGCTTTCGCTAAATTAAGCTCTAACTCTGTTTCTGTTTCTGTCTTTTCTAAAGCCAATTTTTGGCGACGTGTTTCAGATTCAGTTTCAGCTATTTCACGAGAGATATTTTCGGCCTCACGAACAAAATCTAACTCTTGTTTTTTGTTAGCTAACTTTAGTGTCTGACGAATTTGATTGTGCTTATCTTGAAAAAGTAGTTTTTCGATATCTTTATCCTTAATTTGAATATCTAAAACTTCTACCTCGTAGATGTGCATACCATTTTCTTCAAACAACCAACCAGAACGACTGCCTTCTTCTTCATTACGTTTGCCTAAGACAATATCGCGAATGGTGGAAATACCATTGGCATAAAACTCATGTACAGAGTATTGGCGCAACGCATTTCGAATAACAGAACGTAAGTGATCGGTCAAGAACTTGACATAATTTTCTACATTAAACCAATTTTCAGGATCACTGGTGAAGTTAACTCTATAAGAAAGTTTGATATCTACATCACAAAAATCCTTAGTCTCAGCAGTTACAAGGTCAGAAACTTTGTTGTTGAGTGCTCTCAAATAAACAGTTCTAAGTAGTTTATCATCTGTTTTTGGAGTGCCTGTCGAAAGTTCTATTCCTTGCAGTACTTCATCATATTCGAGTAGATAAGTCAGAGGGCCAGCCAATACCTTTCTTTTGCCTGTTTTGCTTGTAACTAGTACAGCATAGCCAGTCCAAAGATCAATAGTAACAGCACCTTCATACTTGTTGTCTAAAACTACAGAACGAGATTGTGTTAAGTTTTCTTCTCTACTAAAAGAGTTGCCAAATACGCCTTTTACAGCACTTTCTTCTTCTTGTAATTCCCAGTCTGTAACAGCTTGTTGTTGCATTGGTGGACGCTTTTTCTTTTTAGCTCCAGGTGATGCTTTTTTCTTTTGTTGACGAGCAGAAATTTCTTGTAATTTCAAGTTGTACTGGACAGCCTCTTCATTGCCAGGAAACCATAAACGAACCTGTTTTGGGCTCAAAATTCTACGGATAATAACTGCCTCTCGTGGATCAGGTAAAAACATACTAGGACCTTTAGCTAAGGTGATCTTACCTGTATTTCTATTTAGAGAATAACGACCTTCTCCATGAGGGATGGCTACAGCATGATAGGTTTCTTGCTCTCCATATTTGACCAAAGCATGCTCTGGACGAGGAAAATAGATCATTTGCTCCTTTCCTGTGATAAACAGTTCATCACCAACCTTATAAACAGTGCCATTTTCTTCATAAGGAGCAATCACCTTTACATAAATACCAGTGTTCTCATCTAACTCAATAGCTTTAAACTTGCGAGAACCATTTTTCTCTACAAAGCGCTCTGTTGGCCTAGGGAATACTACTGCAGGACCTGTGATATAGCGTTTATTACCATCCTCATCTAATAGAATACAGTACTCTAAACGTTCTAAAGTTACAGCTTTTCGTACATAACTACCATCATAGTCTTTGACTACTTCAAGACCTGTAGGAGGAATATAGAAAGAGGCGTTAATACCTTCTATAATAAGTAATCTGCCCATCGTTAATCCACTAGGATCAACTTCACCTTCACCACTTTTTACATTTTCTTCTAGGTTTTCGGGAGTTGTATTTTGTGGGCGAAGCACAGCATTATCCCAATTTTTTCGGGCTAGTTCTTCTTCATAAACCCTGACTACTAAATACTCATTAGAACGCAAGTGATGACCTGCTATAATTTGGGCCATTTGTCCAGGCCATAAAGCAAAAAATCGAGGGCCAGGCAAGTTAATTTTTCGACCAATATTCAGCTTAGCTAGGGTATTGGATGTACCTACTTGAGGTTGTTCCTCATTTTCAGCAGGGTTTTTCAGTACAATGTACCATCCTTCAGGAGCTGTAGCAAATGTGCGGATGGAATCTTCGAGAGGGCAGACATCGAATGTCTTACTGTGTTTGTTAAAAAAAACAGGTTGATCGGTATTCGCCATACTTGTTTTGTATGGACCTACATAAGTAATTACATTACCTTTTGTTTGATCCGAAATGAATGCGAATTCATTAGGGGCTAATACCAAATCTCTTTCACGGTTGTTGTTACTCATAATTTAGGTTAATTTTTGAGGGTTAGAGAAACGGGATTTTAAAATCATTTTTTAATAATTAGGTTGTGTTATAATATGGGGCTTTGACTTAGTTTAAATTTGAAACTAACTACTTTGCACACTTCTTAAACTAAGTCAAGGGGGCATAAGTTCCCACTGTAGAATATTTATTTTAAATAAAACAAAGGAAGTGTTTTAAGTTCTTGTTTAATAGTGGTTTATGGATTGTTGTTTAAGCTGAGCTAGTTGCGGGGAATTAATTAGGTGTTTATGATGGATGCTTGAATCTATTGGAAGGAGACTGCATTGTAGACATAGTCTTATGTGCTTTTTCGTGATGATATATACTGAATATCTTTAATGTATAAAAATATAAATACTTGTTATATCTTGCGGCTCAATTTATCTATCCCGAATAGAATACCTTAAACAACCTATTTTAGATAAAAAAAACTTACCCATGAACAACTTATTTTTTTCAACAATTACTCTATTCTTTTTTATAGGCTTAGGCGCTAAAAGTAGTGCTCAAGTAGTAATAATTCCAGACGCTAATTTTAAAGCTACACTGCTAGCTAACACTTCTATTAATACCAATAGTGATACTGCTATCCAAATTTCTGAAGCGCAGGCTTTTTCAGGGACAATGGATGTTAGTAATAAAGGAATAACTGATTTAACTGGAATAGAAACATTTATCGCACTGGATAAACTCACATGCACTATGAATAGCATAGATAGTTTAGATCTTAGTATGAATATTGCACTTACCGAGGTTAGATGTTTCATGAACCCTTTGGTATTTCTAAATGTGAGTGCAAACACAGCTTTAACGTATTTAGATTGTCATTACAATCAATTAACAAATTTAGATCTAAGTTCTAATGCAAACTTACTTTATTTTAATTGTTTTGGGAATCAGTTAACATCATTGAATCTGAGTTCTAACCCAAGCCTATCAACTATAATTTGTTCTAATAATCAGTTGACGACATTAGATTTGAGTAAGAATAGTTTATTGTTTCGTCTTCATTTTGGAGGCCCTCAATTGATAAATGTGAACCTGAAAAATGGAAACAATACAAACATTATCTCTAGTGAGTTTAATGCGTATTCTTCTAATTTTACCTGTATCCAAGTAGATGATACCTCCTATGCAGCAACCAATTGGATTATTACGGGATGGACAGGATCATATAGCACAAACTGTTACCCTATCATCACCGATATTTCTGAAGTTTTTGTAGAGCAAATAAATGTAGATGTTTTTCCAAATCCAACTCAAAGAACCTTAGGACTAAGACTTGAAAAAATGTATACTGATGTTAATGTAGATATATTTAACCTCATGGGAAAAGTTGTTTATCATCAGAATTATGATACAATGCAAGAAATAAATTTAGAACTAGAAGGCCCAAAGGGAATTTATTTTATAAAAGTGCAAACAGAGGAAGGAGAAACTACAATCAAAGTTCTTAAAGAGTAGTAATAATGTCTAATCTCTAGACAAGAAAAAGAGGAACAAAAAAAGCCCATCATTGCTGATGGGCTTCCAAAAATAATTTATAAATTGAATCTTAGTTCTGCTCAACTTGAACATTAACTGCATTCAATCCTTTTCTACCATCTTCAACATCGTAGCTTACTTTGTCTCCTTCGTAGATATCGTTTTCTAATCCGCTTACATGAACGAAAATATCTTTACCACCAGCATCTGGTGTGATAAATCCAAATCCTTTTGACTCATTGAAGAACTTTACTGTACCTGTACTTTTATCCATTACATTCAAAATTTTGAAATAGAAGTTGTATAAAACAACCTTTAAAAATATTATAAAACACAAAAGTAGGCATTATATTTAAGAATATGAGATTTAATGGACTTGTTTATCCAAAACTTAAAATAAAATGAAGCCTCAATTTGTATTTGCGACATATAAAGTCAAAGAAACGAGCCAAGAAGCGTTTATTGCTCTTCTCAAGGAATGTGAAGAAATAATGAGAGGGGAGAAGCTAATAACTCCAAATCCGATATTTAGAATGTCTAGCCGTAAAAACCCTCAAATCATTCTTGAAATATTTGAGTGGGTAGATGATAAGGCCTTTAGTCGTGCCCAAAACTCACCAAACGTTTTGGCAATGTGGGGGAAGTATGAATCTCTTTGGGAGAATGGTGGTTTTGGGATAAACCTTATACCAGAAGCAAGTGAATCTTGGGCTCAATTCCCTTCCATCTTGTAAGTGAGTATAAAAAAATGAATAAATTGCCCTTTGATGGAATTTTTTTGAATTAGATGCAGTTTCATTGTTCGTACGGTAGCGACCCACCTTGGCAAGTGTTAACTATTTTCTTATTTTATCTTCACTAACTATTAAAATAATCTTATTCTCATTATAGAATAGGAGTTAGGAGAGTATTAAACAAAATGAACTACCATGTCTAAAAAAGCAAAATTGCGTGGGAAAGATTTATCTCAACTAGGCTACCGAGATGCTGCAATCAGAAGTTTGGCTATGATCATAGTTGGACGAGCCTATAAGTATGAAAGCAAGGAGACTAAAATGGATATCTTGCAGAAAATTATAGAGAAACCAGAAGATTATCTTGGTAACCCAACATTAGCTCCTATAGCTATCAAGATTGCAGATAAAAAAGCCAAGCGAGAAATTTACGAATTCAAAGACAAACCTTTCCAAATCTATGGAGCAGAAGGTATAGAGGATGGTGCCAAAAAACAAATGCGTCAAGCCATGAGCTTGCCCATAACTGTGGATGGTGCCCTAATGCCTGATGCTCATCAAGGTTATGGATTACCTATTGGAGGTGTCTTGGCTACACAAGATGCTATTATACCTTATGGTGTAGGTGTTGATATTGGATGCCGTATGTGTATGAGCATATTTGAAGCAAGAAAAGATTTTTTGACTAAAAATACTGATCTGCTAAAGACTATCTTGACAGATAATACTCGATTTGGACGCTCTACTTTTGAGGACAACAAGCGAGATGATGATTTTTTGGATCGAGATGAATTCAAAGACTTAGCATTGCTACAACACTTGAAAGACAAAGCTTATCGTCAAATTGGGTCTTCTGGTGGAGGTAATCATTTCGTTGATTTTGGAGTGGTAGTTATCACAAATGAAAACAATGAATTTGGACTCCCATTAGGTGAGTATCTAGCAGTCTTATCTCATTCTGGTTCTAGAGGATTTGGAGCTAAAATAGCCAACACTTATACTCGAATAGCTAAGGATAAACGAAATCTACCTAAAGAGGTAGCTCATTTGTCTTGGTTGTATATGAACGAGAGTGAAGGTCAAGAATATTGGATGGCTATGAATATGGCTGGAGATTATGCATCTGCTTGTCATCACCATATCCACAAACGAATATCCAATGCACTAGGGATGAAATCGCTAGCAATGGTCGAAAATCACCATAACTTTGCATGGAAAGAGCAGTTGGCTGATGGTCGTAATGTTTTTGTTCACCGTAAGGGAGCTACACCAGCTAAGAAAGGAGAGTTGGGGGTTATTCCAGGATCTATGGCGTCACCAGCTTATATTGTACGTGGATTAGGTGCTGAGAATGCTATCAATTCGGCTTCACATGGAGCAGGACGATTGTTTTCTCGTCGAAAGGCTAAAAATCAATTTACGAATAAAATGTTGCGTGAAGAGCTCAATAGAAAAGGAGTTGAATTGATTGGAGGTGGTTTGGATGAAGCACCATTTGCCTACAAAAATATTCATGATGTGATGTCAGCTCAGCAAGATCTAGTTGATATAGTAGGAGCATTCCATCCTAAGATTGTTCGTATGGATGAGTCAGAGGATTAAGAATGTATAAAAGTAGAATATAAAGCGTCTAACAACTTCTCTATGTTGTTAGGCGTTTTTTGTATTAAAATCCAAGCCTTCTAAGTTCGTTTTGGATAGGTTTGATACCTCCTCCAAAAGGATTGCCTTTGACTATGATGATTTTATCTTTAGAAGGAGGATAACTAAGAACTAATGTTGGTGAACTAGATGTTAGCTGCATTTTTTTTGCCCATCTTATATCTGTTAATCTAGCAAGAGTGTCTCCTTTTGCATTTAGCAATGTCTTATCTTCTAGATTAAAAATGCAGATACAAGTTAATTGATCAAAAGGCAAGCTAGCAACTCTCTTTTTATATTGGTACAATTTCCAAGCACCAATTCCTGAAAGAATTCCAAGAGCAAGCGGAATTAGACCAAATAGCCAGCTTGAATCCTGTAAACCTTCTGACCCAATTAATTTTGCAATAGTTAAGCCTAAACCATTACCTCCTAATATTAGAGTAAGAAGACCAACTATAAATAAGGTTGTAAAAACCCAAGTGCTTGGTTGTTTAGCAGCATAAATCCTATCACCTTTTTGGAAAAGTGCTGTTCCAGAAGCTTGAGCTAATTTAGTATATTCAGTAGTTAAATGACTATCTAAATTTGAATTATTCATCAGAGGAGCTTTTGAGAGCTAAGGTGACAATAGCAGAATTACTGCCATGTGTCTTGTCTAACTGAGCATGGAAAGGGTGCCCTGTAAGATTTGTAGACTCATTGTATTGAAAATCTAGTGAGCTTTGTCCAATTGCATCAGCCCAACTACCCAATTGGAATAAAGAAGGGTCCTGTTGTCCTAAAGCTTGGAAAATTCCAGCTATAATTAAAGCACATTCTGGGGCAGGAATATTAGGGTCTAATTCCCCAATTAAATGGAATCGAAACTCTTGTGTAATTTCTTCACAACCAGATTGAAATACTTCTATACTAAAATCCATATCTGCAAAATCTATAGATTCTGTAGAACTGCCATTAGAGACACTAAATTTATGATTGGTTCCTCCAGGTATTTTATCATTGAAAATAGCCTGAGGGTCGCCATAAGGACAGTCTTTATTTCCACCTCCACAACTACTAAATAAGATTAAACTAAGAAAGGCAAGAAATTGTAAGTATCGCATAATTATCTCTAACTTATATTGTTTAATAGATGGTATGTTTTCTTAATTAACGAAGAAACAAGTACAATCTATATTACCGGATTCTAATTTTATGTAATTCAGGGACCAATATACCAACTCCTGCACCAATTAGGTAACCAATCAAAACATCTGTTACAAAATGTTTGCCTGCACCATAACGTAAATAAGCCGTGACTGCAGGTACTACCGCTGCAGAGGCCCAAACCCAAGGTGTTGCTTTGTGTCCGGGATTATAATCTGTAAAGACTTTGGCGGTCATAAAACACATAGAGGCGGTAACGGAAGTATGCCCAGAGAAAAAAGAATATTGGGCATCTCGTTCTAGTTTTTTGTGCATTGGAGCATTCGGATTGTAGGTGTAAGGTCTAGGACGTTTGACCAAAACTTTGGTTAAACTGGTTAGAGCAGCAGTCAATGCAAAGGTTTCAGCCCAAATGACACCCACTTTCCAGTAGTCTTTCCGGACTTTTGGATCTATATACAATAAGCCAGGGAGGGCCATGCTTCCAAACATAAGTCCATCACTTACTTTTGCCATAGTTGGGCTCCAATTTTTTGTGGCGCCTCTATCTATACCCCAAACCTTGTTGCGATCAAGCAACATTATGCTTTCTTCTGTAAGAGGTTTCGTTTTACGATCTAAGAGAATATAGGTTAGACCTAAACCTAAACTCAGACCACCTATAGGAGCATCTACTTGCCAAGACATGGTGTAAGGAGATGGGGATGCAGGGGTATACTGAGCTTGAGTTCCTAATATATTTACTATTAGGAATAAACAGCATAAAAACACTTTCATTACTTATGAATTTTGATTGTTGAGTATCACAATAGTTGCTACAATAGCTACAATAACTAAAATAAGCAAAGTGATTTTGACCCAAGATAATGGTTTTTCTCCATTGATTTTACCTGTTTGACCATTAACAGCAAACTGATAAGTCTTACCGTTGTATTGGTAAGCACAAAGCCATACTGGTAGAATAATATGTTTGAAAGTCTGGTCCCATTTAGAAGAGTTGACACTCAAATGGCGTTGCGTATCTCCACCCAAATCTCTACTAGCCATATCTCGAAGACGGCCATCCATAATGCCATCAGCTATGCGATAACCATCATTAACATCTACACTATAAATTTCGGATTCCCAACCTACCAAAACTTGAGGATCGTAGTTGACTACATCTTCTAATCGGAAAGGGTATATCTTGGTTATAATATTATGAGGAAGGCCTTTGGAAGCTACAACCAACACATCATCAAAAAAATGGCTAAATGAACCACTACGCGAAACCCAACGAGTTTTGCGAACTTGACGTGTTTTTCGATTTCCTTCAGAATCTGTATAACTCTCTGTCTCGTAGTAGTAGTAACCAGCTTGGCCAGACCACTGACTATGTGTATGTGCGTCATAAGTCCAAAAAGGAACATAAATGCCATGTACATCACCTAATGCAGCAAGTTTTTTTAGTTTATTGGGATGAAACCATCCTTTTTTTATCCAAACTTGAAATTTATCTTTAGATTCTTTTTTAGGTATCTTGAAAGGAATAATTCCTTGTGGTTGAATCAAATTTTTATCAAAAGCAGTTTCATTTACCTTTTCTGAGCCACAAAAATTGCAACGAACAGCTACCTCTTCTTCCCCGATCATTAGTTGAGAACCACAACCTCCACATTCTACTACTTTTTTAGAAATAGATGCAGGAGTATATTGTGCCATCATTTGTTGAGCATCTGCAAGGGAGTTTTCGCTAACCATATCGTTAGCCTTATCAAAATCCTTAGAGAAACCGCAATGGTCGCAAGCAATCATTTGTTTTTCGGCAGAGTAGGTTAAATGACTACCACAACCTGGACAAGAGAGCTTTAGTACTTTTTCAATCAGCTTTTCGTCAGGGGCAAATTCGTGTTTATGTTCGTCCATTGCTTAGTTTAAATGTTTTGGGTGTATTGATTATAACTAAATTTATATAAAAAATAAGACTTCTCCTAATTGGAAATATAATTGAATATCATAATATTTGTTTTTGACTAAGATGATTTTTAAATAACGTTTGGCGTAATATGAGCAGAATTAGCTATATAGATAGAGCAACAGGAAAAGAAATAGCAGAAAATCCACCGGGAGAAGGTGTATTAAAATTCCTTTATGGAAATAACCCATTGGGCAAAGCCTCTTTACATATTCTAATGAAAAGAAAATTGGTGTCGAGCTTGGGTGGATGGTATTTAAATACCAACGCTCTGCTAAAAGAGTAGAGAGTTTTGCTGCCAATAACAATATTGATCTCACAGATTATATAGTTCCAGAGGGTGGGTTTAAATCTTTTAATGATTTTTTCTATCGAAAAATAAAACCAACAGCAAGGCCAATAGGAGAAGGTTTAGTGTCTCCAGCAGATGGGAAAATAGTTGTTTTTGATTCGATAGAGGATAGCAGTAAGTTCTTTGTAAAAGGCTCTGAATTTAACCTTCAATCCTTTTTGCAAGACAAGCAATTAGCTGAGAAATATAAAGGTGGAGGAATGGTTATTGTTCGTTTGGCACCCATTGATTATCACCGATTCCATTTTTCAGCATCAGGGACTATAAGTCCTTCTACCTTGATCAAAGGGCACTATTATTCGGTCTCACCATTAGCATTAAGACAGAGTTTAGAAATCTTTTGCCAAAATAAACGTGAATACAGTATTTTATCAACACCAAACTATGGTGATTTACTGTTTTGTGATGTTGGGGCAACTATGGTGGGAAGTATCATTCAAACATACAAACCCAATAGCGAAATTAAAAAAGGAGATGAAAAAGGCTACTTTGCTTTTGGTGGATCTACAACAGTCTTACTAACGGAGAAAGGTAAAGTAGAGTTTAGTGAAGATCTAATTCGGAATACTAAAAATGGGGTAGAAACAGCCATAAAAATGGGAGAAACTATTGGTCGTCAAAAATAGAGACTATTAATATAAAAAGATATGCAACTAAAAGTACTTCTGGTCGATGATGAGTTTTTAGCACTAAACCTGTTAGAAAATTTTGTAGGAAGGTTGCCTGATTTAGAAATAGTAGATAAGGTGAAATCGCCTATAAAGGCATTAGAAATATTGAATTCTACAGAGGTGGATTTATTGTTTTTAGACATACAAATGCCTTCTCTCAGTGGTGTGAACTTGTTAGGCTCTTTGGCTAATCCTCCTGTTACTATATTTACTACAGCTTATGCTGAATATGCAACTAAAGCCTTTGATCTAAATGCAATAGATTATTTGCTAAAACCTTTTTCTTTTGAACGTTTTTTGCAAGCTGTAAATAAGGCAAAGGCTATTATTGCTCAAAAGACTCCTAAGTTAGTAGAAAAAGTTACTCCGACTATAAAAAATGTGGCTAAGGATTTTATGTCTGCTAAGGTAGATGGTAAGATACAAAAGGTTTATTTCAATGATATTATATATATAGAAGGACTTAGAGAATATGTACGGATTGTCTGCGAAGGAGGAAAAAAGTTTGTGATCTTAGAATCCCTAAAAAAGTTAGAAAACTCATTACCTGAGGGGAAGTTTTTGAGGGTACATAAATCCTATATTGTAGCTAAAGAAAAGGTAGGTGCTTTGGATGGGAATATGCTAGAGATTGGCAAAGAAAGATTACCTATAAGCAGAGGAAAAAGAGACTGGATTATTGAGCAAATTTTTTAGAAAAAGTGCACTTTATACAGCATAAAAAATCCCTCAAAGAAAATAGAGTTGTTGCGACGAGTAGAAAGTGTTAAATTAGCAAAAAAAATGAAGTATGAAGTTAGCAATATCGGATTTAACAACGGATCGAAAATGGCGGTCAGCACTAGGTTTAGATAAGGAAAGGTTT
>JAAEPD010000520.1 GCA_024222455.1 Aureispira sp. | reverse complement strand
CATAATTCAGGTTATGGCAAGCAATAGCACTACTCATTGAGCCTCCATGTGTATCTAGTATTCTATCGCCTTCTTTTGCGTAGTTAGTTAATAGCCATTCGTAGAGTTTGACGGGCTTTTGAGTTGGGTGGATTCTGCCTCTTTGACCCTCATTGTAGTCCTCTATGTGATGCCTTGTGAATTTTTTTGTTTGGGTTTTAAAACTAGTCCACGCAAGCTCGCAATCAGCAAGCCACCCATTTTCTAGTTTTTTATCCCACACAATAAAACATGGTGTTGGTTTTAGATTGTCTAAGAAATAATTACCGCCCCATATAATTTGATTAACACTAACCCTTGTTAGTTGTTTAAAGTATTTATGTGTTGGCTTGCAATTATCCCATTCTTTAGACTTGTGAATATCCCTTGACCATTTACCAGCTTTTATTGGTTTTTTAGCTGCATCTATTCCATAAGGCGGATCAACAATTGCAAGCTGAAAAGCATTATCATCACACTCTTTCAGGTAATCCATGCAATCCATGTTAAGTAGTTCTATCATTCTTTGTACTCCTTTCGACAAGCAATATTAGTGCAAGTTGGGTATTTATCCATTTGCATCATACCGTCTACCTCTTGATTTGCTATCGCTAGACCTGCTCCACATACGCCCCAAAAGGTTTTAAATTGCTCAGGCCGATACCCTTTATCTTCTAAATGCTTGGTGTATGCTGAAATGGTTGGAAAGAAATCGTAAAATTCCCACTTGTT
>JAAEPD010000519.1 GCA_024222455.1 Aureispira sp. | reverse complement strand
GTTGCATAATTCATCATATCTAGCAATATAATATTTTTTACATAAATTTCCAGATGCTCGCATGTGCGTGTGTGCGGTCTGATTTTCACTTACATAATCTTTAGTATGGTATATGTTATTAAGGCTCTAAGTTAGGGTGCTCTATACCGTGGTTTTCCTGTCAAAGACTCTTGTTGAGTAAGCCAAGCCAAATCAGAGCAAGTTGGATTTCTAAAACTACTATATTGGTTAGATGTAGTGAGTTTCTTCGAAGGTATTGAACCCCACTCTGAAAGACGAACAGGAGGAGGCTTTTAGATTTACTATTCCCAAATAAAGGTACACCAAGGCATTTTCTTTTCTATGGAAGCTCTCTGTTCTATTGGAATAAGATTTTCGATGAAAGAAGCTCTTTGGAGGTGTTTGAACTTGAAAAAACGCTCTGGGAGTTGGCTAATATTATTTCGATTAAAGTGGACTATACTGAGCTGTTTATCTTCAATGAGGTTAAGCATTTCATCTGGAATATGGTCAATGGCCCAATCTGAAAATGAAAACTCTTGTAGGGCATCTAATTCCCAAACTACCTTGGGTATGGAAGTGAAGTAATTTTTGTTTAATACCAATTTTGTCAGCTCTGTTAAGTTGCCCAGCTCCTTAGGCAAAGTTGTGAGTTGATTGTTGGTTAAATAAAGCTCTGTCAGCTCTGTTAAATTGCCTAATTCTTTGGGGAGTGAGGTGAGTTGGTTGGAACTTAAATTTAGTTGCTTTAGATCTCTTAGGTTGCCTAACTACTTGGGTAGGGTTTTGAATTGGTTCTTTCTTAATAAAAGGATTTCTAACTGAGGGTGCTCTAGTATGCTGTTGGGGAAGGTACTTAGGCTTTGGTGAGATAAATCTAATGCTATTAATGCGAATCAAGAGCTAAATAAAAAGTAGAAGCGAATTTTGTAAATTTGAGGAATGCGACTTCTACAATTCATACAACTCTACTTCTACGTCTGTG
>JAAEPD010000518.1 GCA_024222455.1 Aureispira sp. | reverse complement strand
TATATCCTCTATTGCGCAATTACTCATCCTCTATTGAGCAATTAATCTCTTGTAGGCTATATCTATCATATTTAATTAGCTAACAGATATAAAATACTTCATATGTATTATTAATTTATTGGTTATAGTTATATATGTAGTATACCTGTCTGGTAATTACTGGACAAAACTTTAATTTAAGTTTTATTTATGCAACAACGTTTGTCGTTGATGAAGCAACCTATGTTTAGCGTGCTTAACGATCATGCAGTGGATTATCCATCTCCTATTAATATTAACTATTTGTGGGGTTTTGGTTCATTGGCTGCTATTTTCCTAGGTGTGCAAATTTTGACAGGTATTTTTCTAGCAATGCACTATACTCCTCATGTTGATCTAGCTTTTCTTAGTGTAGAACATATTATGAGAGATGTAGAAGGTGGTTGGTGGTTGCGTTATGCACACGCTAACGGTGCTAGTTTCTTCTTTATTGTAGTTTATCTTCATATCTTTAGAGGTTTGTATTATGGTAGTTATCATAATCCTCGTGAACTTCTATGGATTAGTGGTGTTGCAATTCTACTTCTAATGATTATTACCGCATTTATCGGTTATGTACTTCCATGGGGACAAATGAGTTTCTGGGGAGCTACTGTAATTACTAGTCTAGCAAGTGCAATTCCTGTAGTTGGTGATAGTATCGTAACTTGGCTTTGGGGAGGTTTTTCAATTGATAATGCAACTTTGAACAGATTCTTTAGTTTGCACTATCTTCTTCCTTTCATTATTGCAGCAGTTGCAATTGTACATATTGCAGCTCTACACCAATATGGTTCAGCAAATCCACTTGGTATTAACTCAACTGTAGATAAAATTCCTCTATATCCTTATTTTATTGTTAAAGATGCAGTAGTTTGGGTAGCATTTATTATGATCTTCTCATTCTTCTTGTATTTTTATCCAAATACTATGGGTCACCCTGATAACTATATTCCTGCAAACCCAATGTCAACTCCAGCACATATTGTGCCAGAATGGTATTTCTTGTGGGTATATGCGATTCTACGTAGTATTCCTAATAAACTTGGGGGTGTAGCTGCAATTGCGCTTGTATTCGTTTGTCTATTTACTTTGCCATTTTTGAGTACTTCAGAAATTAGAAGTTCAAACTTTAGACCTTTCCATAAAAAGCTATATTGGCTACTAATTGCTGATTTGATGCTACTAAGTTGGATTGGAATGATGCCAGTTGAAGATCCTTTTGTACTTGTTGGACAGATTGCTTCTGTTTATTTCTTTGTGTATTTTCTAGTATTTGTTCCTCTACTTGGAAGACTAGAGTCTGCACTAATTCATTATAAACCAAAAGTATAATAACTTTAAAATTTATTTTGAATAATACTAAATATTAATGTTTAGTTTCTTTTATTAAGTGGGGTAGTTAGTTTCGAATTCGGCTAATTACCCCGTTTAATATATTATATTCCACATTAATTATATAGCCTCGTATATACTATTAATTGTGTGAGTTAGTCGCAACGGGCGTTATTTTGCCTATAATAACACCGTTTATGGCTCCTCTATGTCGCTTCGCTCATTAGAGCGCAGGACTCTTCTAGTATTTAAGTGCTAATCAGCCCTCGGCCCTAGTACTTTCATATTAGCAAACTAAAGACTATATTCTATTAATTTAGATATAGTTCATTAAGTAATTTAAATATGGCACCTACAGTAAATCAACTCGTTACAGGTTCTTGTGAGCGTAAATCTTCTAGTCGAAAACTTCGTTCACCGGGTCTTAAAGCAAGTCCTCAAAGAAAAGGTATTTGTTTGCGAGTATATACTAGAACTCCTAAAAAACCTAATTCAGCTACCCGTAAAGTAGCTAAAGTTCGTTTGACTAACAAGCAAGAAGTGATTGCTTATATCCCAGGTGAAGGGCATTCTCTTCAAGAGCACTCTGTAGTAGCAGTTCGTGGTGGCCGTGTTAAAGATTTGCCTGGTGTAAAATATCATTTGATACGTGGGCGTTATGACCTAGGCGGTGTAGCACTACGAAGTAATTCAAGATCTAAATATGGTACTAAAAGAAAAAAATAATCTACCTTTTTCATTTATTGCGAGATCACTCGGTCGTAAAGATCTAAAAGGTTTCCAATTGGCTGATAAGTTGGTAAATCTAACTATGTATAGTGGTAAGAAAGCTAAAGCGTTTAAAATCGTTACTCAAGCACTTACTAAAGTAAAATCTACACTCAAACAGAAAAAAACTTCACTTAATAGTGGTATTTCTGGTCTACATCAAGCTGTACTTAACGTACAACCTTATATTGAGCTTAGAAAAGTTAGAGTTCACCGAACTGTTCACCAAGTACCATCTAGTATCACTGAACGTAGACAAGAAGGACTTGCCCTACGTTGGATTATTGAAGCTGCTAGATCTCAACGTAAATCTTCACGAGGAAAATTGGACTTTTCTGCTGCTCTTGCACGCGTAATTGTGGATGCAATCAATAAAGAAGGACCTGTTAGACAAAAACGTGATAGTCTACATAAAGCCGCAGAGGCTAATAGATCGTCAGCACACCTTCGTTGGTGGTAAACGCAGCCTATAGAGTTAATAATATCTTATATTAACTTTAGTCTAGGTAGCTCAGTTGGTCAGAGCAAAGGATTGAAAATCCTTGTGTCGGTGGTTCAAATCCACCTCTGGACATATTCTTTTAGTATACTATATACTAAATAGTGTAGATAAAACTATTAATATTCTTAAAATCAACTACATAATACGATGTTATTAATTAGCTAGTGCGAATAGTACTAGGATTTAGCTAGTGCTTTAGTGCTAGGCTATTATATAGTATATTAACCTTATTTGTGTATAATATTAAATAAAAAAAATCAGAAAAATAGAATTTTAATCCCTCCGAAATTCTTTTATAGTTTACGGTGTAGGTTTG
>JAAEPD010000517.1 GCA_024222455.1 Aureispira sp. | reverse complement strand
TTCTGTATCTTGCAATTTCTTATAATACATAGGAATCTCTGATTTTTTGTGCATATTAAATCTATGAGATTCCTATTGCTTTTCAAAAAAAAGTCACCCTCGAAAAATTCGGGATGACTTATGTTTTACTCTTTGTTAGAAGACCTATTAGAATGGTAAATCATCTAAATAAGCTTCATCATTTGATACTGGAGGTTCTTCTGCTGGAGGAAAGTTTCCGCCACCTTGTTCAGCCGCTGGGCCTACTTTGCTTATTCTCCAAGCATGCAAGTTGGTAAAATATTTTTCATTCCACTCACGTCCTTTTAGATTGAATTCTACTTTTAGCTTATCGCCTGTAGAAAACTCGTCAATAAGGGAACAACGTTCTTGAACAAGTTCAAATTTAATTAGTTGAGGATATTTTTCATCCGTTTCAACTACAAATTCACGCTTTTTGAAAGTGGCATTAATGTTTTGCTCATCAAATTTTTTGTGCAATGTACCTTCGATCTCTAGAGCCATGGTATAGAAAAGTTAAGTGTTACTAAAAAAGTTAAGTTTATGCATTAGTGTACGTTTTTTGCGTATAAAAGTTGCTTTTTAGTTCGATAAATATAACTTTTTTACAAAAAAAATCACCTACTCCAAAAGTAGGTGATTTTTATAAATATTTAGATTTTTTAGACTATTTCTTTCCTTAAAAGACTAATAGCTCTCTTACCTCAGTTTCGTTGTGTATAACATCTATTGGTTGCATGATAAAAGTATTTTTACCACCATCTGCAGGATGTTTGCTTGTATGTGCTACCAATAGCTCACCTTCAGGAGTCAGTCCCCAAAGTAATTGTTGAGCATCTTCATTATAAGCTATCTCCAACTTGTTGTCGATCGTTTCATCTGAGATAGAGTAAAACAAGCTATTTGCTTTATCAGCTACAAATATTTGTTGAACTGCAATTCCCTGTCCATCTTCTGTTACAAAATTAGCAGGTATAGCTTCCTTAGAAGCATCTAAAGCGTTACCACAGTTCCACAATCCAAACTGATCGATGCTAAATCTATTGATAATGGTTTTAGTAGAGTTGTCTGCAATAGCGTTAGTTTCTTGTTCTGTTTTCCATAGTGCCAATTCTGAATCGATAGTTGTTTGCCAATCCTTGAGAGCTATGTTATATATTTTTAATTGATCGCTATATGCTTCTTGAGCTTTTTTAGTATAAGGGATAATAGGCAAGATATTCATCACCATTTTATTATCACCATTTACTATCGTAAAAGTATAATTATAGCCAGATTTGTGTTTAATATCGGCATTCGTCCAATTCGTAGTAGAAGGTAGTGCATCTACATCTTCTTTGGTTGCCCAAACAATATCATTGTATTTTTTTAGTTCAGGAAATTCTACTACATCAATATCTAAATCTAGGATTGTTAAACTTTCAGTAGGTTTAGTAGGAGCTAGAGGTTTTTGAGGTTGAGCATGTTTAGCTTTGATGCTTGCTAATGCTTTAGCCTCACGTTCCTCAGTAGTTTCTTTAGAGTTATTTGGCTCGTTTACCGAAACTACTTCTACCTGATCGTCTGTATTGTATTGCCATTGGTCTTCTTTTGTATTAAAAGCATAAACTTTAAGTTCTTCGGTAGGCAATGCATTTGGGACAGTATTCTCTAATTCAATTGCTAGTTTTTTATCATTTTTTAAATAAACAGGCTCTCCATCTTGATAACCTTGAATATGTACCAACCCTGAGGACTGTAATTGTTTATGTTTGTTTAATGATTTAGGTACACCTGCCAAAAACATAGATACATGATCGTTTAGTTCACGGTATTCGATATCTACATCACCAGTTATAGGATTACCATTTTTGTCAATAAAGGCTTCTGCTGGTATGATCACTTTAGATCCTGAAGGATATTGAAGTGTAGCCCCTTCTTTAGTTTTTACTTTTTTAGTAACAAATGGTTTATCTAAGGTTTCAAAAGGTGTGTTGAGTGCAATCACATTATCCAAACCTTTGATGCCGTTTTCTCCTCCATCTTGGAATGTTTTTCCGACCATAAAAACGATAACAACAGAAGCTGCAATAGTTACTAATGCTCCAATACCGTATTTGATTATCCAGCCTTTTGCTGCTTTGGTAGTAGCGTCTATGGCCACTTCGGTGCCACTAGTTGCTTGGGAAGAACCACCCATTTGTTCGAACTGAGCAAACAAGTCATCAAAATTTTGATGTTTGCTAATCTGTTCACTACTGAGTTTAGGAGGATTTTCTTTAATATCGTAATTGTGTTCCATGATTTATATTGTTTATAGTTCTTGTATTTTAGTAGTAGTCTGTTAATTTTTTGAATTTTAAGTTTAAAATTTAAAAAATATTAAATCTTGATTCTTGAAAATCAATCATCTTCGATTTTTTAACAAACTAGACCATGAACTAATATGTTTTTATTCTAGTCTAGGTAGATTATTAATAATCTCTGTAATTTAACCGCTAGGTTTATGTTTACTAAAACGTTTCTTCATTTTCTGCAAGAGTCTATATATCTTGACTTTTGCATTATTTTCTGTAATATCCAAGATTTCTGCAATTTCTTTGAATGGACGTTTTTCAAAAAAACGCAATTCCAAGATTTGGACTTCATCTGGTTTGAGGGTTTTGATTACTTCTTTCAGTAATCCTATATTAACTTCCAATTCTGCTTTGTCTTCGTATTCTTCTTTTATATCGCTTACATTCTGATCTTCTATAGTCACCACACGATTCTTATTTGCTTTTCTGAAATGCTGTGCAATTTCGTTGCTCGCAATTCTAAATAACCAAGCAGAAAAGGGTACACCTTTGTGTGAGTACTTATGCAAGTTTTGCATAGCTTTCAAGAACACTTGAGATGTTAAATCAGAGGTTAAGCTTTCGTCGCCAGTACGCTGATAGACAAAACGGAAAATGGGTTCGTAGTATCGGCTATACAATACTCGAAATGCAGCTGGATTTTTTTGAGCTGCCTGTATCTCAATCCATTCTTGCTCAATGGCTTGTTGAGTTACAGTGTACTTTGATGATGCTCCCATATAGTTGAGTGAAATATCCATTAATTCTTAACCTCAGCAATTTAATGTTTTTTATATAAAACAACAGAATAAGGCTTTATTTATTCGTGTTTATTCTTCAGCATAACTATAAGAATAAACAGTTTGCATAGTTCCTTTTTCTATTATTACGCTTTCTATTAATCCATCTTCAGTATAGGTATAAAACATCGTTTTGAGATGAATGATACCATCTTCAGTAGGCAGTACATGATTTTCTTTTACCAACTGATCTCCTTCATAATCATAATCAATTACTATCACAAGATTGCCATCTGTGTCTGATATTTCACTTTTCATAGGAAGGCTATCCGTATTGTGGATAATTTTTTCAGTTTTGACAATTTTGTACATATTCTCATAGGTCGTAATAATTTTGGTATCCTTTTCATAGCCAGTCAAAACCAATGTTTTTTCATTGGGTTTCATCCCAATAAGACTGTCCATTTTAGGAGCCATACCTGTTGCGATAATTTTTTCGCGAGAGACTCTATGCTTTTCGTCAAAAGTAAAATCGTGTAATACTCTTAGGCCTCTATATTTAGGGAATTGTTTTACCTTTTGAAAAGGAGTGCCATCATTTTTATAAAAATAGATATAACTATAGTCAATATGAGATTCTTCTAGACTATCATAGGACAATTTATCAATAGCAGCCAACAGTCCTTTTTGGTAAAAATACTCATAAGTCATGAGCCTGAAACCATCAGGTTTGTATCGTGTGATATCTTCCAATATACCATCCATGAAAGCATATTTTTCGTATTGATAAGACTCTCCAACAGGATTGCTCCATATGGTGCCAGATTCGTCCTCTTCTGCTTTTGAATAGTGGTCAATCCAAACAATTGCTCGGATATACCCTAAGTCATTGGCTTTTTTGAGAGAGAAAGGTAAGGAAGGATAAATATCTTTGTACTTGGCTACTTGAGCAGATAAGCTCAAGACCAATAAGCTACTAATAATTGTCGTAATAATCTTCATCATAAGTTCTATCGTTTACAAAAACCACTTGTTTTTTGAATAAGTAGTTGATGGCTTGTCCATTTTTATTTTTAGCAGGATTCCATTGGGTTGCTTTAAGTTTTTTTTCTACCACTGAAGCTAATCTGCGATCATTGGTATCATATATTTTGATGTTTTGAGCCCAGCCATATTTGTTTATAATGTACTGAAGCACTACATATTTTTTGTTACCCAATTGAGTTTTAGGATTATAGTTTTGTACTTGCATGAGACTAAACTCTCCTGTAGCTATAGTTGGCAAGATAGCAGCTTCTTCAAACTGAGGACGTTTTTTGTCTTTAGTGTTGATACTGATTGTCTTTGTCACTACTTTTTCGGGTGGTGCTGCTATAGAAGCAGGAATGCTGTCTTCTGCTTTTTTTATAACTATTTTTTTTACTTTGAATGTCTCTCCATTGTACTCTACTTTATCAGGATCTTGTCCATAAAGAGAACCACAAGAATAACAGCATAAAAGCAAAAGAGTTAGATATTTCATTAGCTAGTTATATTAATTTGGTGCAAAAGTAGGGCATTTTTTGATAAAACCCCCATTTTTTGTGCTGATACACATCATTTTGTATACATGAATTGTACCATTATTTAATAAGGATAACAGTCTATAGATAGAAGCTAGTATGTATTACTACGATTTTGTCAAAGAACTTGTTCTAAAAAAGGTTTTAAGGTTTTGTTTGCATCACTTTTTGATTGCTTACACCTACATAATACAAGGGCAAAAAAAAGATACAGTTACAAGACAATTTTTTTTGATTTTTTTTCAAAAAGATTTGAGTTTATATCGGATTAACATTAAGTTTACAAAGGCAGCTATTTGTAAATTTAATGTTAAGTGTGCTTATGTGCTCACTTTCATATTTTTAACTAATAAAAACAACACCATCATGGCTAAAAAAGATGCTAAGAAAAAAGATGCTAAAAAGAAGTCTAGCAAGAAAAAGGATTCTAAAAAGAAAGACAGTAAGAAAAAAGCTGTAAAAAAAGCAGGCAAGAAAAAAGCTGCTAAAAAGAAAGCTAGCAAAAAGAAGGAGAAGAAGAAGAAGAAATAGTTTGACTATTTCTGAAAAATAAATAATGCGTTTAGTACCAATGTACTAAACGCATTATTCTTTTATATAAGCCTTTAGAGGATGAGTCCATCTACTTAGGATCTTCCCTGAATTTTAGGTCATTGGACAAAAAGTATTGCCCTTCTATTTGATAATCTATAGCAAGACCAGTGTAGTTCTTACTGCTCCCATAATTGCCCCTCTTGCCAAATTCTAGCAGATGAAGAGTCGATCGTCCATCGTCAAATTGTGCGATGAGTATTTTTTCTTTACCATTACTAATTACCTTATAGCTGCCCTTGCCTGAATTTCCTCTACTTCCAAATGCCCCATCTATTCCTGTATAAAAATCGCCAACAGAGGCAGTAAAAGAACGATTACTATCCATGACAAAGCGGTTGTCAGAGGTGAAATCCCAATGTAAATGGCGCTCAGAAAAAGAGATATTATCACCAAAGCTACGATTGCTTTCAAAATTGTATCGATACTTTTTCTTTGCTTTGAGGCTAGTACTTGTTTTGGTATCAAGTGACCAAGCCGTTTTCCAGTCAACAGTAGAGGCCATAGTTACTAGATTAGGAACAAGAACCTTATTGAAATTAGTGTTTACAAGCTTTTTGTTTTCATCCGTCAATTCCTTGTAAGCCTCGCTATTGCTCAAACAGGTAGCAAAAGCAATAGACCAACCATCACCTTCTATCAGAACTCCAACTCTCTTAGATTGGATAAGGCCACTCACACTTTCTTGTATGACACAAAAATAAACCTTATGGCCTTGTTCATTGACAAACTCTTTCTTGACACCAATAGAGAACTTACTATATTTGGTGGAGGTGACATCCCATTGAGTGGACGCTAACCAATCGGCAAGGTGCTTATATGGAGTCTTAGGATGTTGAGCCTTTATGTATATTTTGAATGGGAATGGATATTCTTGCTTGTTGAGCGCCAACTTATGAATAAAATTTTGCTCCTCATAAGTCTTAGATTCGTCTTGAATTAAAGGAATTGATTTGAAAGTGCAATGCAAAAAGCTTAGGTCAACACTCTTACCTATAAAAGAAGGTGTTTTGGCTACAATCGGTTTTTTCTCAAGCTTAGCGTTTTTAATAATAGCAGATAGTTCAGGAACCAACTTGGTCCATGATGTTTCTGATCCGCAATAGAGCACCAAGACATGCACCTTAGGGCCATTGTACAAAAAATAATATCTTCTAAGCACTTTTACACCTTGGTTGTTGTTGACCAATGCTTCTTGCCAATATATTTTTATGCCATCATTAGTTTGATCAGTGCCACTATTCAGAATCTTTTCGGGAGTCCACTCTTTATCAAGCAAACCTGCTATAAACGTTGTTTGCTCTTTAGCTGTTCCAGGAGCGGCAATACCACTATAAACAGCAATTCTACTGTCTTTAATGGGTTCTGAGATGTAGGTAAGCATCGTACTTTGACGATTTTCTATTTTCCATGATGAAGGGAACTCTAATTCAAGTCCATCAATCTTAATAAATTCTGGTGTGAAGCTAGACATAATGAATAGGACTAATATTGAAGTAAAAAATGGTTTGGTCATTTTGGAGTTATTTTATAAGCATACATATACAATATAAGGTACTCTATTTCAACTAGAAAAGGAAGGGTTTAGTGTTTGGCTGAAGTATATTTTTTTTGATAATTCTTAGGGGAAGTTGGCAATCTAGAGGGGGCAGTAAACTTAATAAAGAGGGGAGTAGGTGGCTTAAGGCCATAATGTTAAGCGCATTTTTGTTTGGATAGTTCAGGCATTTTTTCGATTTTACCTAAAATCAAATCCAATTAAGAGAATTAAGCTATTCAAAAACGGATAGAAACAGCAAAAAAAAATCATGGCAGAAAAAAAAGGACTCGCTTTGCACTGGCAGATACTTATAGGTATGTTGGCAGGTGTTATATTTGGTATTATTCTGAAAAACTTCGCTTGGGGCGCAAATTTTATAAACGACTGGATTTATCCAGTAGGGCAAATTTTTATACGCCTACTCAAATTGATAGCTGTACCCTTGATTATGGCTTCTTTGATAAAAGGTATTGCCGATTTACAAGACATTTCTAAGTTTTCGAGAATAGGTATACGTACTGTTGGTATCTATTTACTAACAACAGTTATTGCTATTACTATAGGTCTAGCAGTGGTGAATGTATGGCAACCAGGGGAAGGAATTCCACCTGAGGTCATGAATGCATTGGCTGAAGATAATGCAGCAAGTGGTGCCAAAAAAGTAGCGGCTGCTCAGCAACAGAGCGAAACTCCACCATTACAGTTTATTATAGATATGGTTCCTGACAATATATTTAAGGCAGCATCTAGCAATGGAAATATGTTGCAAGTAATCACTTTTGTTATCTTTTTTGGGATCTGTTTACTGTTGGTTGATAAGAAGAAGGCTCAACCTATGATGGACTTTTTTGATAGTCTCAATGAGGTTATCCTCAAAATGGTAGATGTGATTATGCTCATATCTCCATTTGCAGTATTTGCCTTGTTGGCGAATCTGGCAGCAGGCACCGATGCTCGAATATTTAGTGCCTTAGGGCATTATGCTGGGGCAGTAGTTGTAGGATTGCTCTTGATGGTAGGAGTTTATATGCTAGCTATTGCAATTATTACAAAACGTTCTCCGTTAGGGTTTATCAAAGCAATTAGCCCTGCTCAGTTATTGGCATTTTCTACTAGTTCGAGTGCAGCAACGTTGCCTGTAACTATGGAACGTGTAGAGGAGCATGTAGGTGTAGAGAAAGAGGTAGTGAGTTTTGTATGTCCTGTAGGGGCTACGGTCAATATGGATGGTACTAGCTTGTATCAGGCCGTTGCAGCAGTGTTTATCTGTCAAGTTATTGGCTTTCCATTAGATTTGAATGCACAACTAACTATTGTGTTGACAGCAACATTGGCTTCTATTGGTTCGGCAGCAGTGCCAGGAGCAGGAATGGTTATGTTGGTTATTGTATTAGAAGCTTTAGGAGTTCCTTCTGATAAGTTGGCCTTTGGTATTGCTTTGATATTTGCAGTAGATCGACCTTTGGATATGTGTAGAACGGTGGTGAATGTAACTGGAGATGCTACAGTGGCTACCTTAGTGGGTAAATCAGTTGGCAAGTTGGGTGATCCGCATGTGAAGAACTGGGATGATCATTATTTTGAAGAAGAAGAGGCTGCATAAGCTATTGGATATATACAAAAAAGACAGGTCACATGACCTGCCTTTTTTTGTTAGTGTGTATCACTTTCTTCTTCTGTATTGCAATGCCCAAAATCTAGGCTTTTGCAGAATTGTACCAATTTTCGACGACCTTCAAAAGAATAGCCATGTAAGCCTTCTTGAGAGAGTTCGTGCCACATTTTATCTTCAGGAGTGCTCACATGCACATTACATTCAAAACATATACTCATATGTGCCTTAGGTTTATTGTCCTTGTCATAAAAAACAATACCTAAATGAGGTCGAAAACATCGGGTGTATGTTCCTTGGTAAGTATTTCGATCATTGACTATCTCCAAAAATGATTGAACTTTAGCTTCACTAAGTTCTTGTTCTTTTAATATTTTAGGATGGAGCTTTCCATTTTCAATAATATTATTATTCTGGCCGCTACTGCCATCATAGTGGTAGGCTACAACTTTGCTGTATTCTACACTAGGAAAACTATCTACTAAATGATCATTGTTTTCGGTAGTTGTGCTTGTGCAAGCTACCATGAAAAGAGAACTGCTGAGTAAGACAAGTAATATTTTTTGCATAAGTTAGA
The DNA here is from genome assembly GCA_024222455.1 of Aureispira sp. Lineage (GTDB taxonomy): Bacteria > Bacteroidota > Bacteroidia > Chitinophagales > Saprospiraceae > JAAEPD01. Next base: position 25,916 of record JAAEPD010000517.1, on the reverse strand, counting down.
ACTGATTTTAAGGGCTTAAACTTCGATGAATACCTTATTGAATGTCGATTATTGAATGATTATTACCACTAAGGTCTTTAGAAATTTAGAAAATTAGTTTGTGAAGCTTTTCTAAGCATTTGATAGTCAAAAGAGTACATGTTTTTAATTGGCTGTGTTAATTGTTGGTTATCAACTTGTTAGAAAAACATTCTGCGATTTTAAATTTGATAAAGCCAAAAGCACACAAACTATTATTAGAAAATAATAAGGTTTTTAATGTAACTTTCTTTAAGGGTAGATCTTATTAAATAAACAAAATTCATAAACAATTTACTAATTTTATGGATAACTAAGGCGATACCCAAGACTTAAATTATCCATTCTTTTACAACGCTATTAAAATACCAGAAAAAGATGAAACAGGCCATAATTTTTTTAGGATTGATTGTATTGATATTACAATCTTGTGGAACAGAACCAGCTACCAACAACGGCAATACTACAGATAATGTAGATGCAGAAGCAAAGGAACAACCTATGGAAATAACTGTGAAAACAGAGAAAGACAGCACTGGAGCAATGTTGTTGGAATATGAGTATGACAAAACAACTGGAGTGAAACATGGGTTTTATAAGGAATACCATGAAAATGGGAAAGTCTCTAAAGAGTTGACTTTCAAGAAGGATAAAATGGATGGTGTGGAAAAAACTTATTATGAAAATGGCACTGTAAGTGCAACTTTTGAAGTGAAAGAAGGTATGTATGATGGGGTGTTTAAAGAGTATTTTGAGGATGGAACATTGAAACAAGAGGGGACTTATGCTAAAGATGAGTATCAAGGTGAATTAAAAACTTATTATGCTGATGGTACACTCAAAGAGATGGTTACTATGTTAGATAATTTAGAGCAAGGTCCTTTTATAGAGTATAATAAGAATGGTACCCTCAAAGCGAAGGGATCATATATGAGCAAAGGTGAAGAAATAACGGCTTTGGAAACTGGACCATTGGAAGAGTATGACAAAGATGGAACATTGACTACCAAAAGAATTTGTAAGGAAGGACAGTGCTGCGAAATTTGGAATTCGAAGGATGGAGATGTGAAACCAAGTAGCAAAATGTGTGAGGCGGTCATTAATAGTGCCCAAGCTCAATAAAAATAATTGCCGATGTTATACAAAATATTGTGTTGTGTTTTACTTTTGGGCTTGTTGAGTTCTTGCAAACTCAAGACTGTGTCTTTATACAATGATTCAGGAAAGGTAGAAGAACAGTACCAAGTTATGCGAAAGCAAAAGGAAGTAAAACATGGGGTCTATAAGTTTTATCACCCAAATGGACAGATTGCAATAGAGTGCATGTATGTAGAGGGAAAAGCAGATGGTAAAGAGAAAGTTTATTATGATAACGGTCAGCTCGAAAGTATAGCTGTTTTGGAAAAAGGAGTTTATCATGGCTCCTTTTTTTATTATTTTGAGGATGGAACACTCAAGCAAGAGGGAACTTATATAAAAAACCAGTATCAGGGGAAATTAAAAACTTATTATGCCAATGGTATACTTAAAGAGGTGGTTACGATGTTAGATAATCTAGAGCAAGGCCCTTTTGTAGAGTATTATGAAAATGGTAACCTAAAGGCTAAAGGGGCATATATGAGTAAGAATGAAGAAAAGGCCGCTTTGGAAATGGGATTGTTGGAAGAATATGATAAGTATGGAATGTTGGTAGCCAAAAAGATTTGTAGAGCGGGCCACTGTTGTGAGATTTGGAATTTGGAAGAAGGAGATGTTAAGCCTAACAGTAAGTTATGTGAGGCGATTATTAATGATTAAATTCCATAAAAATAATTGCCTATGTTGCACAAGATATTGTATTGCAGTTTACTTTTAGGTATGTTGAGTTCTTGCAAGCTTAAGGTTGTTTCTATTCGGAATGATCAAGGAAAAGTGGAAGAGCGATATCAGGTCATGCGAAAGCAAAAAGAAGTAAAACATGGGTTTTATAAGTTTTATCATTTGAATGGAAAGGTTGCTATAGATCGTATGTATATACGAGGAAAAGTAGATGGAGATGAAAAAACCTATTATGATAATGGCCAACTAGAAAGCGTGGCTATTGTAAAAAAAGGTGTTTATGACGGACCTTTTTATTATTATTATGAAGATGGTACGATTAAACAAGAGGGAGAGTATATAAAAAATTCGATTGAAGGCCAACTAAAAACTTACTATAGTTCTGGGCAGCTGAAGGAAACCGTAACGATGCTAAAGACTATGGAGCAAGGCCCTTTTATAGAGTATTATGAGAATGGTAATCTTAGAGCAAAGGGGGCTTATAAAGATGGCGACCAAAAGCATGGTGTTATCGAAATTTATAGCTCTGAAGGTGTTTTGATCCGAAAACTGGATTGCGAATTGGGGAAATGTGAAACGATCTGGGAAAAATATGCTAGACCTTAAAAAAAGCTAGTATTCTAATACTATAGTTCGTTGAATTTTCGCAAGTAATTGATAATCAACACCAACTGTTTTTGTAGTAAAAACCACTAATAATTTGATTATCAAGAACTAAGAAGTAATGATTTTTTAAGTTTTAGTAGAAAACTTAAAAAACAACGAACTGTTACTAATACAAATATAGAACATAAAAGAATAGGGAAGGAATGTCCAAACTACTGAAGAAACACAATTTTACGGATGAAGAGGTGCAAAATTTATCCAATTTATTGTTGAATGAGGAGTTGACTAATATACAAGTAGGCTTGCAAATTGTAGCAGAAGAATTGGGAGTGTTAGAGGATGTCAGTAGGGAGGTGCTCTTGATGGTTGAGTTGAACCCCAATGAGTCTATTCAGCAAACTGCAGCAGGTTTATTGAATTCCTACTTTGGCGAAGAGATTGTGACTAAAAAGAGAGAGTGTTTGGAGTTGTTTAAAAACTCTTGGTGGCAAATGGGGTGGAATTACCGCAAGGTAACCCTAGCAAATTATGCAGCAAATCATGGTGATTATGAACCTTACTTGTTGCCCAATAAGCTATATGTAGATAAATTAGAGCGACTTTTACATCAGATCATAGACAATTATATTTGGGATGCTAATGATTTGATTAAGAATTTTTCTTTGCCTGAAATGGTCTTGACCTCTTTGATGGATGTTGTTTTGGCTATAGCTCAAACACTCTTAAAAATAGATAAAAAACATGCCTTGGCGCTAGAGTCATTAATGTTTTTGAATGCATTGCCGACTCATAGATCTGAGAAAGCATTAGAGTATTATGACCAACACCAAGATCTCCAAAATTGGCCAGAATGGTTGCACAAAAGACTTGGAGAAGTAGCTTTGTATAGGTTAAGGGATAGCCAGAAGGCTATTTTCTTTTTTGAGAAAGCTTATAAAGGAAAGTCTTTTGAGGATATAGATTTATTTGTGGTCAAAATCGCTAATGAAATCTATCTGAAACAAGATAATGAAGAGGAAAAGGTTTTGGCGGATGCTGTATTAAAAGCATTCCTACAAAAAAATAAAGAGAGTGTTCATGCCCAACTTCTTTGGGCTAATTGTTTGCATCAACGCAAAAATGAGGAAACTACTGTCCTCCATGAGTATTACAAAGTGTTAGATCGATTGCCCAAAGGGCTTATGCTGACGGGGAGTATAGGTTGGGTAGGACTTATGCATATCGATAAACGATTCAAAAATGAATTTGATGTTGAGGTGTTTTTGGAGCATGTAGAGTTGCTGATAGAGCAGTTGCCACATCCAAAACAATTAGAGCAGGCTTACCTAACGATTATAGAGCTCTTAGAATGGGGAACTCACCCTAGTTTTCAAGATGAGCTGTTGCTTATGTTAGCAAAATTAGATGAATTACAATCCTAAATAATTGACTAAGCTATAAAATCTATTTTAGAGTGACTTTTTGAAGTTATAGACGTATTACTAACATGCTTTTGTTAGTTGATTTTTTTATTAAAATTTAACAAAATAAAGATTATTACCAGTCCTAGAATATGGTAGACTTCTCTGAATTGGTATATTTGTTGAAAATAGTAGAACTATTACTATAAGTAACGTCATATTTTTTTACTCTAAAACAATAAAATAAATGAAACAAGCACTATCTATATTATTTATGAGTCTAACTTTTGCAAGTGTTTTTTCTTGTGATACTTTAAATGCTGTATTAGGCGAAGGTGGTGGGGGAATAACTCCATTGACAAATGATCAAATCATACTTGGATTGAAAGAGGCCCTAAACAAAGGTGTGAAATCAGGTGTGAATGTGCTCTCTGTAAAAGATGGTTTCTTTAAGAATGCTGCTGTCAAAATCTTATTTCCACCAGAGGCACAAAAAGTAGAAAAAACGCTTCGTGATGTAGGTGCTGGAAAACTAGTAGATGTAGCTGTAGAAAAAATTAATAACGCTGCTGAAGATGCTTCTGGGAAGGCTGTTGATATTTTTGTAGGTGCTATCACTAAAATGACAGTGAACGATGCAATGGGAATCTTGATGGGAGACAAAAATTCTTGTACAGAATACTTGAAAAAAACGTCTTCTAAAACATTGTATGATTCTTTTAACCCAGTAATTGGAAAATCTTTGAATGCTGTAGGTGCTTCTGATGCTTGGACTGCTGTAATCAGTAAATACAATAAAATACCATTTATCAAAAAAGTGAACCCAGACTTAGACGACTATGTGACCAACAAAGCTATGGATGGTGTATTTTTGATGGTAGAAAAGGAGGAGCGTGCTATCCGTAAGGATCCTATCAAGCGTACTACTGATTTGTTGAAGCGTGTATTTGCTAAACAAGATGGAAACTAGATAACATGCAAATAAAAGAAAACTAAGAATTTCTTAAAGTTTTCAAAAAAACAAGAAGACTTAGCTTACGACTTGGAACATCTACTCGTTATAGAGATGTTCCAAGTTTTTTTGTTAAGACTATTGCTTAACCTCATCAAAAGATAATACTATTGAGCATATAATTTTTACATGTTAAATCAGTTCAGTAACTTTGGGGCTTTTAGAGTCAAAAAAAGGTGACTCTTTAGTCCGTAACAAATTTAGAATAATAGATGAAGCTCAGTAGTTGGTTTTTTATAGGAAGCTTGGTTCTTTTTGCATGTACTGCAAGTGCCCAACTTCAAGAAATATCTTTGGGAGAACATAATCCAGTATTGGTAGAACATCACGAAAAAAATGCTCACCAGCAATTGGGAAGAGGCAATACTTGTGGAACTCCAGTTACAGTAGCCCTTCCATTTTTTGATGACTTTGCACAAGGAGTATCTTCCAGTTATTATCCAAACTGTACACATTGGCAAGACAGACAGGCTTATGTCAATCAATCTATGGCTTACAATCCACCCTCTATAGGTGTGGCCACCTTAGATGGACTAAATGAAAACGGACAACCTTACATAAAAGGAGCAAGTACGGCCTTATCTTATCCTGCCGATACATTGACCTCTCAGTATATAGATCTCTCTGGCAAGAGTAGCACAAGTAAATTGTTTTTGAGCTTTTTTTATCAGCCACAAGGACTTTCTGATCGACCTGAATTAATAGATTCTTTATTTGTCGATTTTAAAAGAAGTGATAGTACTTGGCAACAAGTGTTTGCTGTACCTGGTGTAGCTGGGACTGTTTCTAGTTTAACTAAAATTGATTTTGAAGAAGCTTTTTTAGGAGTAGTAGATACTACTTATTTGCACACTCAGTTTCAATTTAGATTCAGAAACTTAGCTACAGTTACAGGCAATAATGATCATTGGCATATTGATTATGTCTATTTAGATGACAATAGAGACACTTCTGGAACAGTTTATTATCCAGATGTAGCGTTCACACACCGACCTAAATCTCCACTTAACCATTATTCTGCTATGCCTTGGTCACATTTTACACAAAGTGCATTTAGCAATGAGGTAGAAATGCGTACTTATAATCATTCAAGTATTAGCGGAACGTTGGATAGAACATACACTGTTTATGACCTGTCTACCAACAATGCAAGTCCAGAGTTGCTCAATACACCTATCCCTGCATTAACTTATGGCCCAAGCCCAAATGCAGATGATACTAAAATAGGAAATTTCGGTTCTTTTAACCCCTTAACTTTAGCAGAGCAAACGGTTTTGAGTACTACTTATACAATTCTAAATCCAGCGGATTTTCAGAACAATCCTATATTTGCTCAGAACGATACTGTTACTCGTTTGTTCCCTTTAGAAGACTATTTTGCTTATGATGATAATACTGCCGAAACACGTATAATTGCAGACAAAATAGGTACCCAAGTAGCGGTAGAATATACAGCTGTTGTTAGTGATACCATAAGAGGTATTTTGTTCCATATGCCTCATTATGATAGTCGCAATTCAGAGCTTGATTATATTAATGTGAAAGTATGGGTTGATTCTTTATCTTCTGATACCGAGATGTTTAGTCGAGATATTTATCGACTTCGCTACAGTCCTGGACACAATGGATTTCACTATGCAGAATTACTCGATTTTACGGGTAGTGCAACCCCCGTAGCAGTGCAAGCAGGCCAAAAGTTTTATGTAGGATGGCAGCAAGCTTCTACTACACCTGTACCTGTAGGGTTTGACAAAAGCACAGATGCAAGACAATTTACTTATTTAGGCGTAGGGACATCTTGGTCACAAAGCACCATAGAGGGCGCTATAATGATTCGTCCTGTATTGAGTACCAATACTAATTTTAATATAGGAGTAGAAAAGGTGCAAGAAACCAAAGTACAAGCCCACATTTATCCTAATCCTACCACAGGTTTGTTGAATATAGAATTGGATAATGTAGAAATCATGGATGATTATACATTGAGTGTTCACAATACCATTGGACAGCAAGTGCATCAGCAAAAATTAGAATCTACTATAGATTTGGGCTATTTGAACGAAGGGATGTATATACTCTCTATTCAAGCTCCTACAGGAAAACTTGTTAGCCAACACAAATTATTGAAGCAATAGAATTTTAAAAAAAATATAAAACTCTAAGGAGTTGTGAAGGTCTCTACTTTAAAAGTAGGGACCTTTTTTTTGTCACAGGAACTATTTAATTCGTTTACTTGTATTGATAATAGTTATACTTTTAAAAATAAAATAATGAACTGGACAAATCAAATATTGGATGCACCTACACAAAGAGTAGATAAAAAAACAAAAACGAAATATGAAGTGCGTGAATTAAGAAAAAGCACAAACACTACTTTTTCTAAAAAACCTGTGCTAATAATTTTTTTGAGTGCACTAATGACATTGACAGGAATTACAACCCTAGTTAACTGGATGAAATTAAAAATTAAAGAAAGAACTACTAAATAACGAAAAGTAGCTAATTATAAAATATTAAAATAGAATAAGACAATGAGGTGGCAAGTGAGCATTTTAGATGCACCCATACAAGCAGATTTGAATAAGAGAGAAGGTCTAAAAAATGCAATTGAAGGTTTTAAGCAAGTAGGAGGCAGTGTTGGTCGTCAAACAGGCAAAATTGCCTTACATGTACTTGCTGCAATATTAGTAATGGCAGGAACTGCTTCTGCTGTATGGTTTGCTGGATATGGAGGTAAGTGGGTTTGGAACTTTGGGATGAGAACAATGGATTCCATGATGTCTGGCAACGAAATGATGGTTATTGGTACTTTTGCTGGAATAGGAGTGGGATTGATGAGTGCCTTATTAATCAATCAAGTAGATTGGAATAAAGAAAAAGTAAATAGAGAGCCTTCTAGAAAACTAAATGCCATAGCTGAGGCTTCTGGTGAGTTGTTAGGAATGGGAATAGCAGGTTTTTTAGTACTTGCAGCCATTGTTCTAGGTTTATTAGGAGCGGGCTCAATTATATACTTAATCGCAACAGGTATGGATAGTCTTGCACCAGGTTTTGAGTTCATCATTATCGGTGGTATGTTTCTAGTCGGAATTGTAGTTGCTTTTATTGGAGCTTTGAATTCTTCCTCATCGTCATCAAATTCTAAGTAGATGAATGAACCTAGGAAAACAGAGTGGAATAAATCTATTGTAAAACAGTTTCATGGACTTTTTAAAATAATATTAGGGATAGAGGTCTTACTCCTACCATGAATATTGAGTTTGACCACCCTTATTACTATCGGTGTAATTGCTATAGCCTTGATGCTAGGATTCATGATGCTAAATACTTGGTAGATCAAAAAAAGAAAGATATGAGTCGGATTAAAGAAAAGATGAGTAACCCTAAAAGAGAAGCCCAAACTCATGGAATAAAGGATTTTTTTGCTGGTTTAGGAATTATCCTAGCTCAAGTTTTAGCTATTTGGTTAGGACTCAAATTGCTGTATAGTATTTTGCCTATGTTCGTTTTTGGAGGAGCAGTCCTAGTAAGTATCTTATTGATCAAATGGGTGAGAAGAGAATTGGTTTAGACTAAATAGATAAGGAGTATGAGCAAGTATACCGATATATTGGATAGTTCTATTGATCTTCTTTCCGAACGTTCTGGAAAGTTTTGGGTGGCTGTAGCCATTTTAGTTGCAGTACAAATAATAGTTTTTTATGCAATGTATGAACGTATCCAGATTCCTTTTGCTCAAGAATGGATTCGGAACGAAGCTAATTTTGTGATGAATGTTATTTATCTAGCTTTGTCTATAGCTGTGTTTGCTATATTTTTATCTTCATGCGATGATGAACTGCCTTTATCAATAATTGTATTTGGAGTAGTTATCATTTCTATCTTCTCATTTGTTTCGCTTGTTTTGTTAGGTGGAGTAGTTGGGGATATAGCTGCATTGGCTGCAATAGCATGGGTGTATTTTGATATAGGTTCTCTAATAGAATAAGGTATGAGTGAGTATAATGATATATTAGATGCAAAATTGGGACAAAATGGTAGGTTTTTATCTCAGAAAAATCTAGGATTTTTAGCTTTTTTAGCACTTGTCATTCTTGTCTATATAGGTGTTTTTAGCTTTTTTAATTTTGCTGTATCATCGTCTATTAAATGGGGAATCCCTTTTGAAAGTTATAAGGGTAGTCTAATACCAATAGGAATAGCAATTATTTTTGGAGGGCTACAACTTATCTGTATGCCTATGTTTGTCAATGAAGCTATCACCTCAAAAACTCTTAAGGGATGGATGAAAATGGCTTTAATAGTTGTTATAGTAGAACCAATATTAATTTTTGCTCTGTATATATTTATGGGAGGAATTGTATCTATACTTCTTGGAATTATAGGTGGTCTATTGCATAGTTATTTTAAAACGACTAAAACTCCTTCTTATGAGCTGGAAGATGAGTAGATATAAAGATAATATTTCTGCTAGTCTTTTCTCTAAAGAACATAGGAGTTGTTGGGTTGCATCAACTATTTTATTATTGATGCAAGGTCTTGTTTATCTGATGTATAAAGAGCAGGAGTTAGGGCTTCTGTACAAGATGTCTTTTGATCATCTTGGATTCTTTTTTCTAAGTGTTATGTTTTGGATTTTTTCTATAATGATAGCTATTGTGTTAATAGATTTTTTTAAGGATGATCAACCTTTTCTAAATATTCTACTAGCTTTGGTATGGGCATCTTCTCAACTAAAGCTTTTAGGACCATTACTTAGTATAGGAGCTATCCTATTTGCTATTGTATATAGTGTTCAAACATTAACTAATCAGGAGAGGGAAGATGATTAGGAACACCAATAGTCTTAGTATGGATAATTGTAAACCTTTTTGCGTTGGATCTGGGTTTTAGATAAAGTTGATATAGAACAGGAGTACAATTATAATTTTAGGCATACTCTAATACTAAATAGACAATTCGTAATTCTAACATTATTATGTATATTTGTGCCGCAATAAAGCAACTAATTTATTTATTAATAATAAGTATAGATATACATGGAATTTTTGGAGGTATTGTTTTTGTGGCAACCAGCTCCACCTTCTAGTGGATTAGGAGGTAGTGCCAACTTGATTTTTATAGGGATTGCTATCTTGGTTATGTATTTTTTCATGATCAGACCACAATCTAAACAACGTCAGAATCAACAAAACTTTATAGGAGGCCTCAAGAAGGGCAAAAAAGTAGTAACTATTGGTGGAATACATGGTACAATCATAGAGCTAGACGAAAAAACAGTTACTATAGTTATCGCTCCTAAAACAAATGTAACCGTGCAACGCGATTGTATCTCTATGGATTTAACGAGTTCAATATATGGCGAAGCTAAATTTAAAGAGGGATAATATAAAAGAGTTTTTAAAAACTGACAGAGCAATACTAATCATCTGTATTAGTATTGCTTTTGTGTTTTGGCTGTTCACCAAATTATCCTACGAATACAAAAGTGCCATCACTGTCAATATTGAATATAATGTTGCTTCAGACAAAATATTCACAAATCCTCCGCCCCAAGTCTTAGATATAGATATAGGAGGCACAGGTTGGGATCTACTGGGAGTGCATTTTGCAGGAGACGAAAGAGTAGTAGAGATAGATGCAACCAAAAACGAAATACAAAGTATAAACTCCTTATCCCTCAAAAAAAAGATAGATCCTTTTGTATCTGATGCTCGTATATTAGATATACATCCTACCAGTATTGAATTGCAGACAGAAGAAATTGCAAGCAAAGAAATTCCCATTGTTTTAGATGTACATATTGATTTAGCAGCCCAACATCATTTTGCCGATAGTGCTTCTATTGTGCCTCGTTATGTCAAGGTAAAAGGACCTGCGTCTATTGTCCGTGATATAGATAAATGGTATACGAATCCTGTTATAGACCAAAATGTAAAAAATAGCTTTGAACGTAAAGTAGAGTTAAAGACCCATTCGAATGGAAATATTGTTTTTGAACCTAATGAGGTAGTCTGTAGTGGAGTAGTAGAACAGATCACCGAAAAACGAATGGAAATTCCAATCGTTATTCAAAATGCTCCAGATAGTGTATTACTTATCTTATTACCAGAGCGAATAGAGGTATCTTGCATCGTTGGTCTAAGCGATTATGAACGACTCAGTGCCAACGATTTTGAAGCTACTGTAGATTTTGATGAGGTAGATCTGTACAAGGAACAACATATCCGAATCCGACTCAAAAAGTACCCTTCTTTTGCTACTCAAATACAATATTCTCCCAAAAAAGCAGATTATATTATTCGAAGGGAATCGGGACTTTAGTTGTGAACATCAGCAGCACTTGCTACTCTCTTATTTCTAAAATGTAAGGTTTCTTCAAAATTGGGTATTAGACTTTTGAGATGAACAATAATAGCCTCTAAAGAACTAGATTTTCCTTCATTCCAAATATAATCACTAATTAGCCCCGTAGCATCATAAAAATAAAGCTCTTGGGTACTTCCTCCATTTTCATTTGCCCCAGATTCAGTTCCTTTATCACTTTGGTTATGGCTTAACTTAATAAGCTTTTCGAATTGTTTGCTAGACAAAGGGAAGATTGTGTCTAAACGAACACCCTCATAATCGCTAACTTCAAAATGAAGATGATCTCGTTCTGTTTGTATTATATAGCTCCGATATATAGGCGGTGCTACAGAACCATCATGATAGTGGTATTCTACTTTAGTAAAAGTATAACTAGAATAATCTGTTCCGCAAGAAAAGAAACAGCTGACGATGAGTAATATTGCTAGGGATCGCATAATAGTAGTGTTTTAGAAAGAGTGATTTAAAAAGAGTGTTTATAGACTGTCTACAGTTATAGAATCTATAGGAGAACTATTTTGGGGTTCTATGCCATCTCCAGCACCAAGTTCTCCTCTGTTTCTAAGGTTTAGGGTTGTTTTAAAATCTGGGATTAAGCTTTTTAGGTGATTGATAATAGCGAGATATGAGGTCGATTCGCCACCCAACCAAGTGTATCTGTGGATTAAACCACTGGTGTCAAAAAAGTAAAACTCTTCGCTGTTTCCTCCATTTTCAAGTTTCCCCGAATAGGTACTTTCTTTATTTTGAGCTTTGCATAGTTGTTTTAATGTTTCAAAATGCTTGCCAGAAACGTGAAAGCTAGTATCCAAACGAATGCCATCATAGTCACGAACTTCTAATTGTATCCCCTCTTTGGATGCTGCTATAGAATAACTCCGATGATAAGGTGGTGCCACCGATGAATCATTGTACTTATAAGTAACTTTAGTATAATCGTATTGACTATAGTCTTGGCCACAAGATGAAAGTAGACTCAGCAAAAATAGTATAGAAAATAAACGCATTGGTGATCTTTCTTGAATGAGTAATTAATATTTAATACAAAATTACGAAAATTTCCTATTTTAGAGCCTTAACACAAAATCTATCCGAATGCGAACGATCAAAAGTCAGATAAATACCAAAACAGCTCTATATAAAGAAAACTGTGAGCAAATGTCCTTGCTGATAGAAGAACTAAAAGCCAATATGCAAAAAAGCCTTTTTCAAGGTAAACCCAAACATATTGCCAAAGCTAGAAAACAAGGCAAACTATTGGCTAGAGAGCGAGTCGAACTTTTGTTGGATCAAGATTCTTTCTTTTTAGAATTGTTGCCTTTGATTGGTTTGCAAGGAGAAGGGTTTGGACCTGGTGGGACTGCTGTGTCTGGAATAGGTTTAATCTCTGGTCGTTTGTGTATGATTACTGCCAATGTAGGTTCCAACAGAGGAGGTTCTATAGACAAAGCAACACTCGATAAATCTCGTCGTATTGGCAAAATTGCTATGGAAAATGGTTTGCCAATGATCAATTTGGTGGAATCTTCAGGAGCCAACTTACCAGAGCAAGAGCAGATATTTAATTATGGTGGAGAAATTTTTAGAGATGTCACTCGTCGTTCTAGAGCTGGATTCCCAACTATTTCAGTTGTGTTTGGCAACAGTACTGCTGGTGGAGCTTATTTGCCAGGTATGTCAGACTACTCCATATTTGTTAAGGGGCAAGCAAAGGTTTTTTTGGCTGGCCCTCCTTTAGTGAAAATGGCAACCAACGAAGATGTAGATGATGAGTCGTTGGGAGGTGCAGATATGCACAGTCGAGTATCAGGTGTTTCCGATTATTTGGCAGAAGACGAATATGATGGTATACGAATAGCTCGGGAGTTGGTGGAGCAGCTATATGAGAAACCAAATCCTCAACATCCAACCAAAGAAATAGAAGAACCTTTATATCCTACCGAAGAACTCTTGGGTATAGTACCTGCTGATATTCGTAAACCTATAGATGCTCGGGAGTTGATTGCTCGTGTGGTAGATGGTTCTCGTTTTTCAGAGTTCAAACCTTTGTATGGAAATACCTTAATCACAGGATTTGCAGAAGTGCATGGATATAAGATAGGCATATTGGCCAATAATGGTGTTATCTTTTCGGAAGCAGCTAACAAAGCAGCTCATTTTATACAGTTGTGTAATAGAAATAATACGCCTTTACTATTTTTACAAAATACGACTGGATTTATGGTGGGTAAAGCTTACGAAGAAGGTGGTATAATCAAGCATGGAGCTAAACTGATAAATGCAGTAGCCAACAGTGATGTACCTACTATTACTATTATGATAGGAGCCTCTTATGGGGCAGGAAATTATGCCATGAATGGCCGAGCTTATGAGCCTCGATTCTTATTCAGTTATCCTAATTCTAAAATAGCTGTAATGGGACCAGAGCAACTGAGTGGTGTGATGCAGCTTATTCAGCGTGCAGCTGCACACAAAGCAGGTATTGAGTTTGATGAAGAGAATGCAGCACAGATGCGCAACTATATGATGCAGCAAGTAGAGGCTTCTTCTACGGCTTGGTATTCAACCAGTCAGGGTTGGGATGATGGAGTGATCGATCCTAGAGAGACTCGTAATTATCTAGCTGCTTGCTTGGCAACTGTGCACAACTTACCGATCAAAGGAACTACGGATTATGGAGTGTTTAGGATGTAATGAATACTGTTAAGGTTTGAGTGTTTGATAAACTTGGTACAAGTTATGTTTGATGATGATGCTACTAATCACCATTAACTAATTTGATAAAGCCAAACAATGAAAATTTTATTAATACTTAGTTTCCTAATTACATTAATGCTGCAGAGCTTTGCTCAACAAATAGACACTTTAGAGATAGAGTCTGAGCATTTCGAAGAAAAGAGAACCGTCTATATACATAAACCTCAATTTTATAAATATAAGTCTGAGAATGGTAAGCTACCAGTCTACTATATTTTAGATGGTCAACATAAGTGGTTTGTTGATCCTACATTGAACACTATTAAATATCTTCAATATACTCATGATATTCCTCAAGCTATAATTGTTGTAATTCCACTAAAAAATAGATACAAGGAGTGTCCAATCGATTCTTTAGAAGGAGAGAATTTACCCTTGCATTCATTTATCACTGAAGAGCTATCTAAGGAATTGGAAAAATATGGAACCAATGGATTTAATCTTTTAGTTGGACATTCTTTTTCAGCTTCTTTTGCATTATATTCTTATAGCAAAGCACCTGATTTTTATTCTGCAATCTTTGCCCACTCGCCATTGGATAAGCTCAGTAAAGTAATAGCATATTTATCTGCAAACAGAATAGATTTAAGTAAGATTTTTCTTTCAGTAGGAGGAGCAGTTAAAGATAACTATCATAGAGAAAACTGTGAATTGCTAAAAAAAGAACAACCTGAGTTTTTTGAAGAAATCTCCTATTATGAAGCAAATTATTCTTCACATACTTCTGTGCCTATTGTTGCTAATCCCATATTTTTTTCTCAATTGTTTGAGCTTTTTAAAGTAAGGTATGATGAGATAGCTGAAGTAGATCTTGATTATAAATTAATTGCTAATCCATCATCTATCAAAGCAGAAAAACAAAAAATGGATAAAGCGTCAATATTTAAGAAAAAAAAGTTTCTAATTGAGGTGGCTGAAATTAACGGAATTGCTTCTCGATATTGGCATAATGAATTTAATGATCATGCTATTGCTATTTATAATAATGGGATTAAGCTGTATCCTAAATATTATGAGTTCCACATTAATCTAGGCGAATTATATCTAACTAAAAATAAAGCAAAAGCAAAAAAATATTTGAAAGAAGGCAAAAACTTATTTGAAATCTATGAGCAAGATTTAGAGTATAAAGAAGAAATTCTAGACGAGATTAATGAATTAATAGAAGAAACTAAGAAGTAATGATTTTTCGAATTTTAGCAGAAAGCTCAAAAAACAACGAACTATTATGACAAATACCCCTATCTGTTTTATGCAAAATTTCTTAATAAGTTTAGTCTTAATCTTCTGTGCTTCTTCTTTGTATGGGCAGCTTTTTTATTTAGGATACCCTAAGGATACAATCATAGCAGATTATAGCGGACCTAGAGAAGATGGGGAACAAATAACTTTTTCGGAGGACATTGTAAATATCAAGAAATATTGGACAATAGATGAGGTAGAAACTTATGATACAATTGTAAGTTTGAAAGTCTTATCAGAGAGTTCTTCAGGGAGTTTTGAAATAGATTTTTTCTTTGATGAGGATTTTTATAGTTGTGATAGTCTTGTTTTTAATATGGAGTGCAATGATTGTATAGATGTCATTATCCAAGAGTTCTTGGATGAAAAGAGAATGAAATGGAAAAAGCTAAACGAAGATGAATACATATCTACCAAGGCAGTAGCTAGAGCATTTGGCGGTGGAAAACCTAAAATAGGTAGTATTAGAATGAATATAATTAGAAATATAAAAGGAAAAATGTGTACTAGAGTACATCTTTATATAGCTATGATAGAAGCTAAAAAATGGAGAAAACTAATAAAATCCTAAGCATAAAAAAATGTACTAATTTGAATACTCAGATTAGCACATTTTTAAATTATAAAACTAATATATTATCGCTCCAACATCTGCTCCACAAAAGGAGGTAAAACCAGTGCAGAAGAATGTATTCGATCATTAAAATAGCCTAGCTTATGTTCTAAAGCAAAGGCTTTAGCACCTTCAGTATCAAAAGTGTCCACAGGATGTTTATCCCCTTTACTAGCTAACATAAAACTCCACATGCCAGTAGGGTAGGTAGTGATATAAGATAGATAAGTATGTACCTTATCCTCTCCAAAAATATCTTTCAGACAATGATTGATAGCAATGAAAGTTTCTTGATTGAACATTGGCCCTTCACTTTGTGAGACTAAGACACCATCCGATTTCAAGCAGCGATAAACGTCTTGATAGAAGGTTTTACTAAACAAACCTTCTGCTGGCCCTTCAGGGTCGCTTCCATCCACTATTATTAAGTCAAAAGTCTCAGGAGTACAATCGGCCAAGTATTTAATCCCATCATAAAAAAGCAATTGCAATTTCGGATGTTCAAAAGAGTTGGCAATGCTAGGTAAGTGTAGCTTAGAAGCCTCTACTACCTTTTCGTCTATCTCCACCATTATCACTTGCTCTATACTATGATGGCGAAGCAACTCTCGAATAGTACCACCATCGCCACCACCAATTACTAAGGCCTTTTTGACATTATTGTGTGTGAACATAGGCACCTGCGCAATCATTTCGTGGTAGATAAACTCATCTTTTTCTGTGGTCATTACCATATTATCTATAGATAGCATTTTGCCATAAGAATAGGTGTTGAGCACTCGTACGGTCTGAAAGGGAGTTTTAGCATGATACAATAACTCGCCCGTATGACGTAGCGACAAGGCTCTATTATCATCTTTATCTGTAAACCAAACATCACGTTTGAATTGCGGTTTGAGCTCAGTTTCTGTAGCTTCTCGATCTTTAGAAATGGCATCCAAATTCATGCGTTCCAACAAATCTATTTGGCCTCTATTGATCTCCATAGCAGAACCATGACTGGCTTCAAAAGCTTTCTTGAGATAATCATAGGCCACCCAAGGGTCTACCTCAGAGCCGCAAGTAAATATATCTACAGCAGCATATCTAAACTCTGGCCAAGTATGAATAGCCAAATGGCTTTCTTGTATAACCACCACACCCGAAACTCCATAGGGTGAAAAGTGATGGAAAGTAGAATTAATAACAGTAGCTTGTGCTTCTTTAGCAGCATCTACCATAGATGTTTCTATTGTGATTTCATCATTAAGAATGTCTGAAGAACATCCAAAAAATTCTACTAAAATATGGCGTCCTAATGTTTGGCTCATTATCGTTTACTGTCTTAATTGTTTTTAATAAATAATTATTTCATCAAGATCAGTCAAAAGTAAACATCTGGAATGAATTAGAAAATGAATTGGTGATATTTGTGCCTTGAATCTATTTCAAGTAAGCTTCAATTTTTTTCCCTTCTACTACAAACTCTGTTTCTAAGTAATATTGGATGTCCAGTATCTTATCATGAATAGGAGTAGCTAAACCATCTTCTATTAAGCTTAGGGAATTTTGAGTAAGCCCTACCGCTTCGGCAAGCTCTTCTTGCGAAATATTTTGATCTATTCTAGATTCACGTATTTGTTCACCTATGCTTTTATAAAAATTGCTATCAACCGATTTAGTTGAGTTACAAGCTATACAAATAAGTGTTAACCAAGCAAATAAAAGTAGTTGTTTGAGCATGTTTTACATTTTTATGTTTCTAAAAGGAAGAAAAAAGAACCATATTTTTGCATATAAAAGTTTAATTACATATCTTTAGGCTGAACGTCAGCGTATTATTAAATTAAACTAAGAGATTTTTAGCAAATTTAAAACAAAAAGTTTTTGAAGTCAAGCTAAAAATCAATCTATTAAAACATTTTATTAACATGGCAAATTTTTCTGAAAATATAGTAAACCAACGCTTCCAAGAGGTGTACGAGCGTTTGAAAGAAGATGGCCAAATCAAGAGTAAATCAGATGTAGCTTCTCATTTAGGTACTTATAACCATGTGATTAATAGTATCTTGAAAGGTAAAAGAAACATTACCTTGGAGCAAATGAACAAATTGGTCGAAACCTATAAGATTAATGCAAATTATCTTTTTGGTCGTAGCGACGAAATGTTTGCAGGTGAGCAAACTAGTGATTTACCTTCTTTGTCTATTGCTGAAAAAATCTATGGTGGCCGAAATAACATCACTTTAGTTCCTCAAAAAGCAATGGCTGGTTATGCTGTTGAAAACAACAATCCTGCTTATCTAGATCAATTTCAAAAGTTTTCTGTACCTAATATAGAAGGACAATTAATAGCTTTTGAAATTAGTGGAGATAGTATGTTGCCTAATATTACTAATGGTGATATTGTCGTTTGTGAACCTCTAGAAAGAGGAGATCCACTCAAAGATAATGGTGTTTATGTAATTGTAACAGACACTGTTGTGGCCAAACGTGTACAGCAAATAAAAGAACAAAATGAGCTTAGAAGCCTTCGTTTGATCTCTGATAATGGAGCGATTTATCCTCCTTATACTGTAGAGCTCGAAGAAGTTGCTCAGATCTTGAGAGTGAAATGTCGCTTGAGCACTTATGGCATTGCCTAAGTTTTGCAAGAAGACAACAGCTCAATAGTACTAAATAAGCTTAAAGAGAAAGGCATCCTTTTACTAAAAGGGTGCCTTTCTCTTTAAATTCTACTATAGTCCACTGAATTTTTATAAATGATAAGCACTTATAAAGTAATGCTTTTTTGAGTTTTAGCAGAAAAAGCAAAAAATAGCGGACTATTATTAGAAACTAACTAAGCATTTTTGTGAACATGCACATCCATTTGAGGGAATGGCATTTCTACACCAGCTTTGTCAAATTCTTTTTTCACATGCTCATGCATATAGAAATAAACATCCCACCAGTGCTCAGGTTTAGTCCAAGGACGTACTGCAAAATTAACAGCAGAGTCTGCTAACTCACCTACAAAAATGGTTGTTTTTTCTGGCTCTGTTATTTGAGGACAAGCATTAGCTACTTGTTGTATAATAGTACGAGCTTTGTCTATATCTGCATTATAACTAATACCAAAAGTAAGATCTACTCCACGAGTACCCGCCATTGTCAAGTTTTGGATAGCTCCGTTAGATACTGCACCATTAGGTAAAATGATAATCTGATTATCTAAAGTAACCAAAAGGGTATTGAATACTTGAATCTCTTTAACATTGCCTGTAAAACCTTGAGCAGAAACCAAATCACCTACTTTGAATGGCTTGAAAACCAAGATCAAAACACCTCCAGCAAAATTAGCTAAACTACCTTGTAAGGCCATACCTACTGCAAATGCAGCAGCACTTAAAATAGCTACAAAAGAAGTAACCTCCATTCCTAGAGTTGAAGCAGCAGCTAGAAGAACCAATACTTTAAGGATCGTACCAACCAATGATTTCAAGAATGGACGTAAAGAAGCATCCATATCACGGCTCTCCATTACCTTGCCAAAGCCTTTTGTTATGCGGCCTGCTATAGATAAGCCAATAAATAAAACAACTAAAGCAAGGCCTAATGATTTGCCCGCTTCTACAACACTGGGACCAATTGTCTTCCAGAATTCAGCAAAATCAAATAACAATAATGAATTGAACATAGTATGTAAACAGTTTTTTTGATTAAATAAAAAGAGTGTATTGTGAACCCTAGGCCCACAATACACTGCAAATATATAAATAGATTGTTATCTTACTTCTTTAGTAGGTCACGAATTTCACCTAAAAGTACTTCTTCTTTGCTAGGAGCAGGAGGTGCAGCTGGAGCAGCTTCTTCCTTCTTCTCTAAACGATCTTTCATGTTGTTATAAGCTTTTACTACCATGAAGATAGCAAAGGCCACAATTAAGAATGTAATGATGGTATTCAAAAATGCACCATAGCCAAGAGCTACTTCTGCAGTACCGTCACCAGCACCTTCTGCAGTTTCAGCTACAGCTTGTTGGATAACTATTTTTAGGTCAGCAAAGTCAACGCCACCCAATAGCATACCTACAGGAGGCATGATTACATCATTCACTAAAGATTTGACTATAGCACCAAAATAAGTAGCCATAATCATACCCACAGCCATTTCCATTACATTTCCTTTGCTAATAAATTTCTTAAACTCGTTCATTCTCTAATTTTTTTAGTTAGTGTTATTCAATTTAGGAGAGGTGTTTGAAATTTTTAGGAGTTCTCCATTTTTTATATATTACAAGCCTAATACGGTATTAAATTTATAAGGTCACATTTATAAGAAAAAAAACATTTATGTTAGAATTGATACAAGGAGATATTACAAAAGTAGAAGTAGATGCAATCGTGAATGCAGCCAATACCTCTTTGTTGGGAGGGGGAGGTGTAGATGGAGTAATTCATAGAGCAGGTGGATCACAAATATTGGAAGAATGTCGAAAAATAAGAGCAAGGCAAGGTGGGTGTTCAGTTGGAGAAGCTGTTATTACAACGGCTGGAAATCTGCCAGCTCAATATGTTATTCATACTGTAGGTCCTACTTGGAATAATGGAAAAAGCAATGAAGAAGAATTGCTATATAATGCTTATTGGAATAGTCTAAGCCTAGCTAAAGAGAATGGCCTGAAATCTATTGCTTTTCCCAATATAAGCACAGGGATTTACCGATTTCCTAAAACGAAAGCAGCAGAAATTGCTTTGCAAGTTGTTAAGGATTTTATAGCGAAACATGGTGAAACAATATTGGATAAAGTTGTGTTTGTATGTTTTGATCAAGAAAACTTTAAAATATATACAGGCTTGATTTAGCCATGTTTTGAGTAAGAGCATAGTTTAACAAAAAAGCTCTGATAATGTATATCAGAGCTTCTATAAGGTTTAAGCTAGAATCAAATGCAAATCTCCAAACTCATGCCATAGATATTCCTGCTCAATAGCTTCTTGATAGCACAAGGCCAGATGCTCTCGATTAGCTAAGGCTTCTAGCATATATAAGTGCGATGCTTTAGGCTCATGCATACCTGTCAATAAACCATTAATACTATGAATCCCCCGCTGAGGAGTGATAAAAATATCAGTCCAACCTTCTCCATACCTAAATTGATTGCTACTTATATCAAATTTTGTTTCTAAGGTACGTACTACTGTCGTTCCTACTGCTACAATGCGCTTATTTTGTTGTTTGGCCAAGTTGAGTTGAGCCGCACTGTGTTGACTTATTTTGTAATATTCAGAATAAGGGCGTTCATTAGCTTCTAGGCTAGCTACTCCTGTATGCAGAAGAATAGGAATAATCTGTATCCCTTTAGAAACTAATTGGGTTACTAATTCTGGTGTAAAAGCCCTACCTGCTGAGGGCATTTCTGCACTGCCCATTTCATTAGCAAAAACAGTTTGATAATAGGATTGAGGATAAAGGTCTTTGATGTAATTATAACGTATAGGCTTGCCATACTGGTCTAAATAATCTTCTACAGCTATCGGAATATTGAACTTAGCTACCCAAAGTTGAAGATGGTCATTAGTTGTATCGTCATAATAGGGTTCTAGGAGTTGCAAAAAGCCTGTTGCTAAAGGGAGTTGATCTCCTTTTCGAGCCTTGGTAAATCGATGAGTTCCATTCTCTACAACCTCTCTTAACTCTATAATCCAGTGTTGATAGGCTTTGCGAGTAGATAAATGCACTCGCAATACCGTACCATCAGTATACTCTGTTTCTAAGGCTGCTTTGAGTGTTCCACTAGTATTAACCACTAAGACATCACCTTCTTGTAGATAATCACCAATATTTCTAAAAATATCATGATCTATATGATTATTGGAAGTTTGGGATATCATTAGTTTTACTTCATCTCGTGCTATACCTCGTTCTTCAGTAGGTTTGCTGCATTGCAAGTGTTTAGGAAGATCAAATTCTAGTATTTTGGGCGTTGGATATATACTTGTTGTATTCATAAGACTTAAATTTTAAAGGTGATTTGACTAAAAAATGGAGATTAGACTAGCGTAATTTGCTCCACTAGTTTTGGGCTGCTATAACGACCACTTGGGAGTTTTTGCTCGATAAGGTGCAAAAAGCCAGGAACAGTACTTTCGGGGAGAGGTCGATCACTAATGTTTTCACTAGGAAATGCTTCTTGATGCATTTGAGTTTGCATATCACCTGGATCAACTGCATAAATGTTCCACTGTGGATTTTCTTGAGTTAGAATAGCTGTAAGATGGTCTAATGCAGCTTTGCTACTTCCATAACCACCCCAACCTGCATAGGCTTCTACTGCTGCATCGCTACTTATATTAATAATAGTAGCCTCTGCGCTTAAAAAAGGTTTAACCTTTTGAAGCAAAGAAAGTGGAGCAATAACATTGGTGTGAAAGATAGTATGAATAGCCTCAATAGGATAGTCGAGCAACTTAGGTTGTGGAGAAGCACCTAGAGTACTAGCATTATTAATAATTAAATCTAACTGTCCAAATGGAGCTATCCGCTCAGGGAATTGTAGTAGGTGTATTTCGTCGATAACATCCCCTGATATTGCTTCCACATTGGTTTTTGTAGAAAGTTCTTTATAGGCCAATAGTAGTTTTTGAGCATTACGACCGTTGATAATCAAATTCCAACCTCTATCAGCTAAGGCATGAGCTAATGCTAATCCTAAACCTCTTGATGCACCTGTTATTAAAGCAGTCTTTTTATTTAAGTTTTTCATAATTGTATGATTTTATAATTAAGATAATTATGTGTCGTTTGTACAATTACAAAGGTAGGTCAAGACTATAATCTAGACATCAGGCAGAGGACTAGTTTAGGACTGAGACGGTTAGGGTAGTGGAGGGCCTGTACTTTAGTACAGGTAAATAGAATATAACTGTCTAGAATTTTGTATATTTATAAATCTTGGTAGTTATTATGACATTGTTGTTACAACTAAAATGGATTATATATCGTCTTATTTTTATGAAGCACATCTACACTACATTATTTTTAGCATACATTGTTTTTTCTATTTCTTCTTGTAAAGAAAAAGATGAATGGAAGCTACCATCAGATGTCCAGTTTAGTATGGATATCAAAAAGGAAAGTCCCAATAACAATAAACTAACCTTTTCAGGAGGGCATATTGTGCTCAGTTCTTTTGCTATAGAAGGGACTAGAACTCAAGGGGAAAATGTGAATTTTGATCGACCATATCCAAATGGAACTAAGGTTTCTTTTGATGCAAATTCGTATATAGAAGATTTAGGGTTTGATATTCCTCAAGGGACCTATGATTATTTAAAAATTCGTTTTAGTACCCATGAAGAAGTAGGGAGTAATAATATTGTTCTTAATGGTTCATATAAAAGTGGGAACACTACAGTGCCTATTCAATTAGAAATTGCTAGTAAAGAACATTTTGAAATTAATGCTGTGGACAATATCGGGAAGAGTCCAAAAGTTGTCTTAAGCCATAATAGTTTGAGCCAAGCTCAGATAACTTTAGATCCTACTTATTGGTTTCAGACGGTGTCTAATTCTATGCTAGATGTAGCAGATAAGACAATAGTGGGAAGCAACCAAACTATACTGATTAATATGACTAATAATTCAACTATTTATTATAAAATAATTGATCGTATAGATGAGGAAATGGAAGCTGTGTTGAATGTGAATAAACAGAAATAGTGCGGAATAAAAATATAAATAAAAATATATCTGAGGAGGAACTAATACAGCATTGTATTGCCGAAAAAAGGCAATACCAAGAGTTGTTATATCATCGATATGCAGATGATATGTATAGTGTTTGTCTAACCTATGCTGTTGACGAAGATGCTGCCTGTGATATTTTGCAAGACAGCTTCATCAAAGTATTTCGAAATTTACATAAGTTTCACTTCAAAGGGGCTTTGAAAAGTTGGATTAGGAGGATTGTAGTTAATACAGCTCTAGATAGTTGTCGATCGAAAAAGAGATCTAAAGAAAATTTTGAAAGTTATCAGCATACTTTAGACATAGAGGTTGATGATATTTTATCTATAATCAGTGCTAAAGATATAATAAAGCTTGTTAATCAGCTACCTACAAGAGCATCTCTTATCCTAAAACTCTATGCAATCGAAGGTTTTAGCCACAAAGAAATTGCTCAACAGTTAGATATAACAGAAAGTACATCTAAATCTCAATTGCATCGCGCTAGAAATCTATTGAAGAAACTTATGATCAACTTGGATGGATCTAAATAAAAAAATAAAAGATAGTTTCGAAAAAGAAAAACCTAAGGCCCCCAAGGACTTATGGACTAAGCTGTCTCATCAGTTAGATGAGGGTCAGGTAAACCATGGTTTGGATAAAAAGATCAAAGATAGTTTTCAGCAACAAACACCAAAAACTCCTCAAGGATTATGGTCGAAGCTTTCAGATCAGTTAGACCAAAGTGATGTTAATTTAGATGAAAAAATAAAGAAAAGTTTTCAAGAGCAAGGAGCAAAAGCTCCAAAACAAATATGGGAAGGGATTAATAAACAACTAACTATCCAATCGGTATGGAAACGAATTAGTTTGCAATTGGATAAACAACCAATTATAACCAATTGGGCTGGGAGGATGCTTAGGTTTAGTACAGTAGCTGCTATTATCTTATTGTTTGCGAAGAGCTGCTTGCATACAGATTTGACTACTAGTAGTGGATTAGAGTTTGCAGAGCATTTAATAAACACAAATAAGGATTATAAACTTAAATCTACTCTAAATAATAAGGGAACATTAAACCCAGTTAATTCTCCTCTTTTAGCTAAAGAAAAAGAAAGTTTTAGAAAAGAAACAGAGACTATAACTAATTCTACGGACGTAATAGAACGTGTAAAAGAGAATAGTGTCAAAACGACTAATCCTACTAAGGCTACAGCTAACCTAAATAACTCTAAAGCTAAAAAAGAAAATCAAAAGCAGAATATAACACTTCCAAGCTCAGCTTCAGTAGAAGATAATAAATTAGTAATACCGAATTTAGGAGCTAATGCTAAAATGGCTAACCTTAATCATGAGGTGGATAATAAAATGGAGAATGTAGAAAAAGAGCTAACTATAAATAGTAGCACTAATCTTACTAAGGTAGCATCTGAATCTGATATTAGTGTTGATATCTATAAGCCTGTTGCAACAATTGTAGCGGATTCTGTATCGCCAACAGAGATGGTTGTTCTTAGCCCAGAAGTAGAGTTAATCTCTCCATCAAAAAAACGGGATGTTCGTGTGAATAAAAAATGGGAATTGGGGCTAGTTTATAACCTACAGTCTACCGTTTTTCTAAATCCAGAAACAAGAGAGAGCTTAGACAGGAACAGCTTATCTACTACAAATTTGGCTCCTTCTAATAGTTATGGGGTAATGCTTAATTATAGAATTAACAAGAGACATACTGCTAGCCTAGAATGGTTTGTAAATGCAGAAGCTAAACAATCTTATGGAGTCTATATAGAAGGGCGCCACTATATTCGGAAAGTTCAGCTTAACTACACTAAAGCAGCTATTAATCATAACTACTATATATATAAGACTAAAGGGAAAATGCCAAGCACAACTTACTTAAAAACAGGTGGTTACTTCTCTATTCTTACTCATAAAATGGATAAATACCAACGCCAAGATAGCTTTCTTGAATTTGCTGAAGCTGCTCATAGTCGATGGGATTTTGGTCTTAGGGTAGGTGTTGGTCAAGACCTACAGTTTGGGAGAGTTTTAGTAGGTATGGGTATTCAAGCCGAACTTGGATTGAACAACATATTTAAAGGAACTCAGCACATTCCTGCTGCCTTCAATAGAACCAATATCTTCAATATTGGAGGCTCATTTAGTATTAGATATTTATTATAGCTTACTTACCTTATAGGTTATACAGTAGTTGATGATTGTACTCAAATGCCATTTTAATAGCTAGTTAAAGCCTTGATTAATAATTATGTGAAATGGTGTTAAAGTGAATTTGAATTGTACTTTTTATAGTTTAAAAAGTTTTTTTTATAGTTCAAATTGCATTAGTGTTGCGTTAACTTAAAAAAAAGTATCATAATTATCTTATTTA
>JAAEPD010000516.1 GCA_024222455.1 Aureispira sp. | reverse complement strand
AGAGCAGATCTTCAAGTAGCAAAAGATATTTTTGAAGTCTTGCTGAAGTTAAAAAGCTTAAAAGGATATCGGAATTTTTTTAGAGTAGTTGTTAATAGGTATCTTTCTAGTTTATCTAGAACTGCACCAGAAGATTCAGTTTTAGACCTTACTATTTGTCTAGAATCTCTTTTACTTGCGAACGAAAGAGATGAATTAAAATACCGCCTTTCACTTCGTGGTGCGATTCTTATTGGGGAAAACTCTAAAGATGTGAAGAAAACTTTAGGCAATATGTATGATGATCGAAGTTCTATCGTACATAGTGGAAAGTTGCTATCAGAATTGAAACATAATGGTGGAAAAGACGTTTTATCTAGCTATCGTCTCATCACCGAAAAAATTATAAAAAAATATCTAGAGGTTTCTAATGACTTTGATGGGCTAATTGAAATCAATCAGAGGTTAGATGAACTATGCCTATACGAAGGGAAAATTTGTTGACCACTACAAATCGATATAAAAACTAATCCGAACAACCATGTAAACACAGGATGTAAACACAGGACACCCATGAGTTAGAAACACAGGACACCCATGAGTTAGAACTTCAAAAATGTAACTATTTACTGTCAAAGAGATGGGTGTCCTATCTTTTTTATTCTTGATGTTTGGATTGCATGTAAACCTAAAATTAACAGTAAAGCTATTACACTAACTATT
>JAAEPD010000515.1 GCA_024222455.1 Aureispira sp. | reverse complement strand
TTAATGCCTTTTCTCATTTATTTGCTGGATTAATTGCCTATCAATATTTAGATAAAAAACCAGCTATTTATTATCCTTCATTAACTAATGTTCAACATAAAGCTGCTTAATTTCTAATCCTTAGTTCACGTTATTTTAGTACAATATGAATCTGTTGATCTGCAGCTAATACAATATGCGATTCTACAAAAGAAGGTGGCCCCATAAATATCCGAGGGTTGTTAGAAAAACCATAGGGCTCTTTCGGGATGCCCCAAAAATTGGTATCTAGTTTACCGTTTTCGTTTACATCATGGTAAGTACTAATAGCATAAATGCCTTTGGGTAAATTTTTAAAAATTATAGTTTTTTTAGTTTCGTGAATAGGCAAGATTTGATATTTGTAGATCTTATCCTCCTTCCTGAAATCTTCTTTTTTATTGTAAACCGCTATATATAACTTACCTGTTAGTTGCTCAAACTTTTCGATGTTGATGGTGAGGTCGAACAACTTTTCTTTAGAAGTTTGTGCGAAAATATAGGCAATACAAGCACTAAACAACAAGTATAAAAGTATTATTTTTTTCATGATACTAATTTATTTTTTCCCTTTCTAAACAGATTATGCTTGAAGATGTTAATTGGAATAGATCACAAATCAATTGATATTTTCTATGGTTATAAAAGCACACAAACCAAGTTTATGAGTATAAAGGTGGGCATATTCAAAAATAGTCCTTATGTTTGTCGGCTTAATAAACTTTTTTATTGAATATAGTTTATTACTATCGGACTATATTCAGAAAATATTAAAACCATAGAGTTATGGATTTTTATGAAGAATCCCTAAAGTTGCACAAATTACTAAAAGGTAAAATTGGTATCCGCAACAAAATGGATGTTCGTACTCAAGAACACTTATCCTTAGTATATTCTCCAGGAGTAGCAGCTCCTTGCGAAGAAATAGCAAAAGACCCTGAAAAAGTTTGGGATTATACCCTAAAGAGTAACTGTGTAGCTATCGTTAGTGATGGTTCTGCAGTACTAGGACTAGGAAATATTGGTGCAGCTGCATCTATCCCTGTTATGGAAGGTAAAGCTATGTTGTTTAGACACTTTGGACATATCAATGCTTTTCCTATCTGCTTAGATACTCAAGATACTGACGAAATAGTAGAGACTGTACGTCGAATTGCTCCTGTTTTTGGAGGTGTCAATCTAGAAGATATAGCAGCTCCTCGCAGTTTTGAGGTAGAAGCTCGTTTACAAGATTTAGGTATTCCTGTGTTTCATGATGATCAGCACGGAACTGCTATTGTTGTACTAGGAGCATTGATCAATGCAGCTAAATTGGTAGGCAAAAAATTAGAAGACTTGAGTATTGTGATCAATGGAGCAGGTGCAGCAGGTGTTGCTATTGCAAGATTGTTACGTTGTGTAGATAACCAAGGTTCTGATGCTTGTATTCCTGTCAAAGAGATTATAGTATGTGATACCAAAGGTATAATACATAGAGAGCGTGATAACCTCAATGATGCTAAGAAAAAGTTATTGGTGTTTACCAATCCTAATAATAAAAAAGGAACAGTACAGGAGGCCTTGAAAGACACGGATGTGTTTATAGGGGTAAGTGTTGGAGGATTATTGACTGCAGAGGATGTTTCTACTATGGCCAAGGATTCTATTATATTCGCTTTAGCTAATCCTACTCCTGAAATAATGCCAGAGGAAGCCTATAAAGGTGGAGCTGCTATTGTAGGAACTGGACGTAGTGATTTTCCTAATCAAGTGAACAATGTATTGGGTTTTCCAGGTATTTTTAGAGGCGCTTTAGATGCTAAAGCTAAGCGTATCACACCAAAAATGAAATTGGCTGCAGCTTATGCTATTGCTGAAAGTATTTCTGATCCTACACGTGATATGATCATACCTCCAGCCTTAAATGAAATTGTAGCTTATCGTGTAGCAAAAGCTGTAAAAGAGGCTGCTATGGACGATGAATATGCTCATATGTAGGGAGTTAACTATGTTAATCTGTGTAAAAATTGTATATTAGAGGTAACGATTGCTATAAAAAGATCGTTAAGAGTGTGTAATCCTAAATAAGTACAATTAAAAAATCCCGGTTGACGTATGAAGAATCTAAACGCATTATTAGTAGCTATTTTTGTTATTTCTATACTAGCATCATGTGCTACCACTGGCCGTAAAAAGTGTCGTGGAAATGGAAGTTGGTATGGCAATAGAAACTTAGGATCTATTGAAAAAATAAACAAGATACAAGCTCAAGACTATTATGTATTCAAGCTAGATGATGAAGCAACTCAAAACTAGTTTTATACTCAAAATATGAAAGCTCCTTATCTACAGTGATAAGGAGCTTTTTTTGTTTAAACTTACTCTTAATAGCAATTATGAGTTTTTACCATAAGAACTCTTTTTTCCCCTCCAGGGCAAGGACTGTTGGGATTTGATTTCCTTTTTAAGGTTTTATACTTACCCGTTACCTCTATATTTTTGCAAGCTTTTGTAGGGGGATTTTTGCTCTTGAAACAAACCGCAATTTTTTTCCTTCCTTCTTCTTCAGGTGTTTTTACTGTTATATAGCCTCCCTCAGAACAATAGCAACTGAGTGGGTTCATTACACCTGCAACACTCCTAAACTCACCTTTGATAGTTTCTAATTTCTTCAGTTCAGTAGCAGTAGTTACATCTTTGGTCGTCATACTAAATGCACAAAGTCCCATAAGAGCAATGAACAAGATTGATAATTTTTTCATAGAACATTAAAATTTTTGGGTGTTAAAATAATAGTGTTATAAAAATAGATTCAACAACTGTTCCATAAATAAAGTGCTAACTGTTTTATACTATTGTTTCTTCTTTGAAGCGTTTCAAAAAAACTAGGAATCCTTGTGTTTTGTTATGGCATTGATCATTCCCTTAAATACAATTCCATGAAAAGGTAAGACAGAGTACCAATAAAGCCTTCCTAATAAGCCATGGGGTCTAAATGTTGCCGTTTGTATTAATTGATTATCCTTAATTTTAAATTCTAACCAAGCCTCTCCAGGTACTTTCATTTCTGCAAACAACAATAGTTTTCCCTCCTCTTTGTTGGCATACAATACTCTCCAAAAGTCTAGTGCATCCCCTACTTCTAGAGTGGTAGGGTTTGTCCGACCTCTTCTTAAGCCTACCCCTCCAAATATTTTGTCCATAAAACCTCGGAGTCGCCATAGTATATTGGCATAATACCATCCATTATCCCCTCCAATACGCCATATTTTCTTAACTACATCATCATGTGAAATTACTTCTCGTTCCCTAACATCCTTGAAACAACCATAGTTAGGGACATCAATAAAATCAGAGATATTAATTTCTTTAACACCACTTATTCGAGAGTCCTTCCAGCTCGACACTATTTCATTGCTTTCAATTTTTGAAAATGCTCGTTCTATAGTTTTTGAATATTTTTCAGGTTTGATATTTAGAATATGATTGATTTTATCATTTCTGCAAACAACTTCCACTTTCATGCTTTGCACAAGTGAGACCGCCAACTTGTAGGAGGTTGAGGTAACAAAATACAACCAATAGGAGGATAACCTTGGAGTCATGATAGGAACAGTATATATCCATCTTTTTAGCCCTCTAGCCTTAGCAAATTGAAGTAACATTTCTTTGTAACTAAGTATATCTGGCCCTCCAATATCAAAATTTTGGTTAAAGACCTTTTCGTTTAACAGGGCTTTTTCTAAAAATGTAATCACATCCCTAATCCCAATTGGTTGGCATTTGGTATTTAGCCATTTTGGGGTAATCATTATAGGGAGTTTTTCTACCAAATCTCTAATAATTTCAAAAGAGGCACTTCCTGACCCCACAATAATCCCTGCTCGTAAGGTTGTTAAGCTAAATTGACCATTATTTAAGATGTTTTCTACATTTTTTCGAGACTCCAAGTGTTTGGATAAGTTATCTTCATTAATTATTCCACTTAGATAGATGACTTGCTTAACACTAGTATTGTTTAGATAACTAGTAAAATTAGTTGCTGTAATCGCTTCAAGCCTGTCATATTCTGAAGAACTAGACATAGAGTGAATCAAGTAATAAGCAACATCAATATCTTGAGGTATATTGCTTAGGGTATCTTCCTCTAAAAAATCTACTTTAATAACACTTATAAAGGACCTAAGAGATTTGGGAGGATTGAACTGTTTAGGGTCTCGTACACAACAAATTACATGATGACCCTTCTGAATTAATACAGGTAGTATTCTTTTTCCAATATATCCCGTTGCTCCTGTTAATAGTATTCTCATTCTCTGTTTTAATTAAAGGCAGCTTGTTGGTGTACTTGCCATAAATACATTCATAGAACCTCCAGCACAAGGGCTAGATGATTCGGGGGATTTTTTGATAGTTTCGTATGCCCCTTTTACTTTTATGCTAGAACAGCTTTCTTCTGGCATAGTTGTGTTTTTGAAGCAAACATTTATAGTTTTACCGTTTTTAGTGGTGATAATACCACTGTCATGACAGTAACAAGTCACTTTTTTTCTAGCTCCTTCTAGGCTTCTAAAAGAACCTTGGATTGTTCCTTCTTGGGTAGTATTAGGGGCATTGAGTTCCTCTATCGGGATACGCTCATTGTTTTCGGTAGTCGCTTCAACAGGTTTATTATCTTCAATAGTATTATTGTTGGTAGTGGTGTTGCTAGAAGATGTGTTATCTGTGTTGGTGCTTGTTTCTTGGGGTGTATTTGTACCCATAGAGTTGTTGTTACAAGCAAAAAAAGACAAAGCAAGAACTAAGAATAAGATAGAGGAAATTTTTATGATAATTAGATGATGTATAGATTTGATAAAGATTTTTTAAGTGAATTAGCTTTAGCATCTATATGGCATAAAATAGCTAACCACTTTCCAACCCTCTTTAGTTTTGGCTACACGCAAGTCGATATAATAATTGTCAGATACATAATCTTCTATGATATAGCCAATCTTACCATCTTTGAGCTTGACCGCATACCAATACTTACCTTTAGGGTGTGGTTCTGTATTTTCTCGTACTAGAGGTTCCCAATGGTCATCGATAGGCGATTGAAATTCTAAAATTTCATAGCTGACTTGTCCAATAGCTGGTGATTTGGAAGTAGGTCGCTCTCTTACATTTACATTATCGCCTAGTATCAATGCCTTGTCTTGGTATTTAGTGCCACCATAGCAATAGTCAAAATCTCGGTGAAAGGATGGAGCATAAAAAACTTTTGTGTAGCCACGTTCCTTTTCTAAGTCGTCAAGTTTACCTTTTCTGAAACCAAAAGAGATTAGTTTTAAGGCATCTTTACAAAACTGTTGAGTAGCTTTTTTGTCTTTCATAAAGTCATGGACAAAACCCTTTTTACCAGGAAACGAAGGGTCTTTCATGGCTATAATATCATCGGATACCAACTCTTTTATCTCCGAAACATTTCTGTCTAATAGGGCTTGTACCAATTTAAGTTTGAATGCTAAAAAGCTCTCATCTTTATAAGATTCATCCAACACATAAGCCTGTGCCTTTAGACTACTGTTGTAGAATAAAAAACTAACAAGAACTAAAAGTAATGATTTCATGATTTATGTATTTAAATAATAAGAATACTTGTGCTATTGCAAATATAGGGGCAAAATGCTAGACTCACCTTGTTTTTTGAGTATTAGGTGAGAGGTATTGAGTATTTGGCGCATAAAAATGGCCCTCAGAAATTTGAGAGCCATATAATTCTTATTATTCTTGCTATTAGATTAAGCTAATACAGCACTATCTAATAAGCTATTAAATGTAGCACTTGGACGCATGGCCTTAGCAATTACTTCCGTATTAGGGTAGTAATAACCTTCAATATCGATAGCTACACCTTGAGCAGCGTTCAATTCGTTAACGATCGTTTCCTCATTAGCGGCTAAATCTTGAGACAACTTAGCAAACTTTGCTTTTAACTCTGCATCTTTATCTTGCGCAGCTAAAGCTTCTGCCCAGTACATTGCCAAATAGAAGTGAGAACCTCTATTGTCTAGCTCATTTACTCTACGAGAAGGCGATTTGCGATTCAATAGTACTTTTTCGGTAGCTACATCAAGTGCCTCACCCAAAACTTGAGCTTTAGCATTATTAGTAGTAGTACCTAAGTGGTCTAAAGAAACAGCCAATGCTAAGAACTCACCTAAAGAATCCCAACGTAAGTGATTCTCTTTAGTAAACTGCTGAACGTGTTTAGGTGCAGATCCACCAGCACCAGTTTCAAACAAACCGCCACCATTCATCAATGGAACGATAGACAACATTTTAGCACTAGTACCTACCTCTAAGATAGGGAAAAGGTCAGTGTTGTAATCACGCAATACATTACCTGTTACAGAGATAGTGTCTTTGCCATCCTTGATACGTTCCAAAGAAAACTCAATCGCTTTGATAGGAGATAGAATGTGAATCTCTAAACCATTAGTATCATGATTAGGTAGGTAAGCATTTACCTTTTTGATCAACTGAGCATCATGCGCTCTGTTTTCGTCTAGCCAAAATACAGCAGGTGTGTTTGATGCTCTAGCACGATTAACAGCTAATTTAACCCAGTCTTGAATAGGTGCATCTTTTACTTGACACATTCTCCAAATATCACCAGCTTCTACATTGTGCTCCATCAAGGTATTGCCTGCAGCATCTACTACACGTACTTGACCAGCAGCAGCAATTTCGAATGTTTTATCGTGAGAGCCATATTCCTCAGCTTTTTGAGCCATCAAGCCTACATTAGGTACAGTACCCATAGTAGTAGGATCAAAAGCACCATGTTTTTTGCAGAAATCAACAACTACTTGGTACATACCTGCATAGCTACTGTCTGGAATAACAGCTTTTGTATCTTGAGTCTTACCTTCTTTGTTCCACATACAACCCGAAGTACGGATCATTGCTGGCATAGAAGCATCAATGATAACACTGTTAGGGAAGTTTAAGTTGGTAATACCATTATCAGAATCAACCATTGCTAGATCTGGACCATTTGCGTAAGCAGCAGCAATATCAGCTTCGATAGCAGCTTTTTGGTCAGCAGGTAATTCTTCTATTTTGTTTAATAAATCACCAAAACCATTGTTTACATCTACACCTAGTTTTTCTAGAGTAGCACCATGATTAGCAAATACGTTTTTGAAAAATACACGTACAGCATGTCCAAAAATGATTGGGTCAGAAACCTTCATCATAGTTGCTTTCATGTGTAGAGAAAACAAAACACCTTGAGCTTTAGCCTCAGCTACTTGAGCTTCCAAAAAGCTAATCAATGCTTTTTTGCTCATATAAGTAGAGTCGATAACCTCTCCAGCCAATAGGCCAATATTTTCTTTTAGGGTAGTAACCGTACCATCAGCAGCTACATGCTCAATTTTAGCAGTAGTAGCATCCGCAATCGTTACAGATTTTTCGTTGTTTTTGAAATCACCATTATCCATAGTAGAAACATGTGATTTGCTATCTGCAGACCAAGCACCCATAGAGTGTGGATTGTTGCGAGCATATTGCTTTACAGGCTTAGGAGCTCTACGGTCAGAGTTACCTTCTCTTAGTACAGGGTTTACTGCACTACCTTTTATCTTATTGTAAGTTGCTTGTATTTTCTTTTCTTCGTCAGTAGAAGGATCTTCTGGATAATCAGGCAAAGCATAACCTTTTGCTTGCAATTCTTTGATCGTGTCAGTCAACTGAGGGATAGATGCACTAATGTTAGGCAATTTGATAACGTTAGCTTCTGGTTTTTTCACTAATTCACCCAACTCTGCCAAGTCATCAGCAATACGTTGATCTTCCTTTAAATATTCAGGAAAAACCGCTAAAATTCTACCTGCCAATGAGATGTCTCTAGTTTCTACAGCTACACCTGCAGCATCGGTAAAAGTTTTGATAATAGGAAGTAAAGAGTGTGTGGCTAATGCCGGAGCTTCATCTGTAATTGTATAGATGATTTTAGATTTGTCGCTCATTGTTAGATTAGTTTTATGCAGTTGATAAATGTCATTTTTACTAATAGTCCGTGCATTTTTAACTTTGTCAAGCTAAAAATAGCAGTGCTCTTTTCTAATGAATTGATAATCAGTTGTTAATAGGTTGATTTGCTAGTATTGCATCTATTTGATTATCAATTCACTAGAAAAACTTCACGGACTAATGTCTTAGGAAGGATATTAGAATCCAAAAAGATTCATCCTGAAAATCAGCACAAAGTTAAGTTTTTTTGACAAAAAAACTAAAATAGCGAGAGGTTGTTAGGTCAAACGTATCTAAATTTATAAAATAAATTTAGCCGCTTTTTGCCAATGGTAAATGGTTGAATGCTGAATTTTTAATGGTTTTAGAGTCTACAACTCCTATTTGAAAATTAGGTCTAGCTTAAAAACTGTTTTCTAAACCTTAGAGTAAATCTAGATGTTTTGTTTTTATTCAACATTTACACAATCAACTTTCAAAACTAGAGTATGGACTATAAAATCATTGTACATGATTTTTGTGGGGAGCTCACTAATTAGAGTGAGTGCATAAGCTGATCTAGGTCATTATTTATTAGGAATGGAAGGCGTAATTTTGGAGGAAGGAGAAGATTCTACATTTTTTTACATTAAACTGAACCTAAATAAAGATATAGATTATTAAAGGACGAACAAAAGTCGTATTTTTGCAGTCTTAACTTATAAAAGTTATAAATAATTATGAAAAAGATACATATTATCGGACTTGTAGCTATTGCTATTGCTATTGCAGCATTGATCTCTATAGCTGGAGATGCAAGTACTTACACCGATTTTGACACGGCATTGGCTCAAACGGATAGAAACCATCAAGTGGTTGGGCATTTAAGCTTGGATAAGGCGGTAGTTTACGAGCCAGAGGTAGATCCTAACTCTTTTAGCTTCTTCATGAAAGATAAAAATGGAAAGGAGCAAAAAGTAGTTTGTCTGAAATCTAAGCCGCAAGATTTTGAACGATCAGAGCAAATTGTGTTGACTGGACGTATGCGTGATCAAGTGTTTGAGGCACATGATATTCAGTTGAAATGCCCATCTAAATACAAGGATGAGGCGATACAAAATGCAGAATTGTAATTTAAAGAATGTGCTAATTATTAAAGGTACTAATTTGTTTGGTGCAATAGGTATTAGCTTTATTATATAGAGAATGAATGAGATACAGTACATAGGTGAACACCTATGGGTGGGACAGCTAGGATTTTTTGCGATTTTTTTGGCTTTTGTCAGTGCCTTATTGGCCGGGCTAGCCTATGGAATTGGAGTTAAAAAAACAGATATTGAACAAAAGCAATGGAAGCTAATTGGGAAAATTGCTTTTGGTGTACATAGTATAGCTGTGTTTGCAGCTATAGGATTGATCTTTCATCTGATGATCAATCGATATTATGAGTACGAATATGCTTGGGCGCATGTCTCGGATGACTTACCTTTTAGATATATATTCTCAGCCTTTTGGGAAGGGCAAGAAGGTAGCTTCTTACTATGGATATTTTGGAATGCAGTATTAGGCTTAATCCTTATGGTTAGAGCCAAAAAGTGGGAAATGCCAGTAATGGCAGTTGTTGCTATGGTACAAGTTTGCTTAGTTTCTATGGTTTTGGGCTTGCATTTTGGTGCAGATGATGTGAAATTTGGGGTGAGCCCTTTTGTTTTGCTACGTGATGTGCATTTTGCTCCTATTTTTAATACAGCTACTTATCTAGATGGTATAAAAGGAACAGGGTTGAACCCTCTACTTCAAAATTATTGGATGACAATACATCCACCTACCTTATTTTTAGGATTTGCTTCTACTGTGGTGCCTTTTGCTTATGCTATTGCTGGTCTGTGGACCAAACAATACAAAGAATGGATAAAAGCTGTTATGCCTTGGGCCTTATTTTCAGGGGCAATACTAGGAACTGGTATTTTGATGGGAGGTGCTTGGGCTTATGAGGCTTTGAGTTTTGGAGGTTATTGGGCATGGGACCCTGTAGAGAATGCATCTTTGGTGCCTTGGATAATAATGGTAGCAGGTATTCATACAGCTTTGATTGCTCGAAAAACGGGTTATTCTATCAAGAGTACTTATGTGTTTTTTATACTAAGTTTCTTTATGATTGTGTATTCTACTTTCCTAACTCGTAGTGGTATTTTGGGTGAGACATCGGTCCACGCATTTACAGAAATGGGCTTGGAATGGCAGTTGGTAGGCTTTTTATTTGTAATATTATTGCCTCCATTCATATTATATTTTATTCACAGAAAAAATATCCCAGCACCAGATGAGGAAGAAAGTCTATACTCTAAAGAGTTTTGGATGTTTATAGGCACTATTGTCCTACTGTTTTCTTCTGGATTGATAACGGCAACTACTTCTATACCTGCCGTAAATGCAGTGTTAGGGACAGAGTTTGCTCCACCAGAGAATGAGGTTGAACACCACAATCAATTCCAATTGTGGATAGGTGTTTTAGTGACAATACTATCAGGACTTACTCAGTTTATGCGCTATAAGGTAACTAGTATGGGTGTTAATTATTGGAAACATTTTAGTACACATTTATTAGGTTCTGCTATTTTAGCTATTGCTGTTGGTATTCCTATTATGATGGCTAGTGGTATTGTGGCATGGCAATATTGGCTGTTGGTTATTTCGGGTTGGTTTGCAGTCTTTACCAATTTAGACTATTTCATCTTTGTCTTGAGAGGAAAGGTTAGTATTTCTGGTTCTGCTGTATCTCATATCGGTTTTGGTTTATTAATGATCGGTGTAGTGTTTTCTGGAGCACTCAAAGCTGCCTTATCTGATCCCTTTGCATCAGAAGAACTTTCTGGCATTTTGGGTGGAATGAATAAACAGAGTAACCAAAATGTATTGGTGCCTAAAGGGCAAACAATATCCTTATCAGATGGCTATAATGTGAGTTATACTAAAGATTGGGAAGATGGTAATGCTACTTATTTTGAGTTGCTTTTTCAGAAAAAGGATGAACAAGGCAATCTAGTAGATGAGTTTACAACTACTCCTAATGTGCTGAGAGAGAAACTGCCTAAAGGTGGTTTTAAGTTCCAATCTGCTAATCCTAATACTAAACATTATTTAGGGCGAGATATATTTACCTTAGCAGTGCCTCAATGGGCCTTTTCTACTGGCAGTGCAGAGGATGAAGCTAAAAAGGATACATCGAGTTGGATAGAACATCAAGTTGCGATGGGAGATACTATTTATACCAAGCAACATTATGTAGTATTTCAGAAGTTTAATGCCAATGCTTTGGAACATGAGGGCTATTCTTACAAAGAAGGGGATATTCCTGTTGTAGCAGAACTTACTGTACATACCATCAATAGTAATAAGGTTTGGAGAGCTAAGCCACTCTATTACATT
The DNA here is from genome assembly GCA_024222455.1 of Aureispira sp. Taxonomy (GTDB): domain Bacteria; phylum Bacteroidota; class Bacteroidia; order Chitinophagales; family Saprospiraceae; genus JAAEPD01. Next base: position 24,667 of record JAAEPD010000515.1, on the reverse strand, counting down.
AGAGGAAATATGCAATATACGATTCCTGCTGAGTTGCCTGAGTTGATGTTGTCTTTCGATTTTATCAAGATTATACCAGAAGAAAACAAAGTGGTGCTCAAAATTAAGGATAGAAATCCTGATAAGGAGTATGTGGTCATACAAGCCTTACAATTCCCTGCTATCAATCTGGTTTGGATTGGGTCTATTATGACTATGCTGGGTTTACTGATGGGTATGTGGCAACGTAGAGCTAAGAAACAGGCTTTAGCAGAAGCTTCTGATGTGGAGAATAAAGAAGAGGAACTGTAGAAAATATAGCAATATCGAGAATATATGGGAGTAGTTGATCAGTGGATTGGCTACTCTTTTTTATTTGCAATTTTAGCTTAAAATCCCTATTTTGTGAATTGGTGCCCACCTATTTTTATTAGCTCCTGCTAATAGACAGCTATTCTATAGTTGGTTTTATTTATATTGTAAAAATAAAAATATGCAAAAAAAACAAATCCAAGACCTTATGGACCTAATTGTGCAATGGCAAAAAAACTATGCACGAAAGACTGACAAAATAGCTCACAAAGCAAAGTATCAAGAGCTATTTAAATTACAGCAGTATTGTAAGAAATATTTAGCAAAACTCAAAAATGATCAATCTTTTGATCTCCAAGCTACTCGAAAGTTGCATCATCAATGGCAAGACCAATTCCAAAAGTCCAACTTTTTGGGAGAAGGGCAACAAGTAGGGGTTGTTCAGGGAGCTTATACCAAGCTGCATGAACTGGAAATACAGATGGAAGGCATAGATTGGTCAGTAATGACAATCACGGATATCAAACTAGATGAGCAATATCTAAAAGAAGTTAAAAACTGGAAGACACAATGTCAAAATTGGCTAGAAAAACAAGCTCCTCAACAATTGTTAGAGGCACAGGCTCAAACATTGGCCAATACCTTTTTTGCAAACTTGGCAAAAGCACAAGCCACAGCTCCAACAGCTGTATTAACTTAAGCGTTGGCCAACTAAAATCATACATTTTATGAATGTATTCATTATTGTATTTTCCCTCATTTTTTTAACTCATCATTCTATGTTAAACAACGATCAAGCACAAGTTATACAAGAGACTTATCAATCTTATCAAGCATTGGTTGCTCATTGTAAACAACACAATTTAGATATTAATACCATACTTAGTCCTCCTCAAAAGAAACAACTCAAAGGTGGTATGGAGTTTTTGAAAACTTGGATGCCTGAGGTGAAGAAGGTGATGAAAGCAATGGATATTCCTGAGCCTACCTTTGTGGATGCTGTAGCTCAATGGCGAGATGCTTTTATTGGAAAACTTAAAAAGCTCTCCAAAGAAAATGCTAATGTTAGTATTCTTGCGGCTAAATTAAAAGACAATATTTTTCTTGGAAATAGTTCATTTGCTATCAATCAACAGATTTTATTGCCCATGCTTAATGGAATTATAAGTAATGCTGCAGATCAAGATGTTGCCAATCTTTGTGCTACTATACAAAATGCACTAGAAACTCAATTGACTAATGCTATAATTAACGACCATTACAATAATAATAAAGGTGGAGGCAAAGGGAAAAAGAAGAAAAGTGGTTATATAGATGATACTAAGTCATCCACAGAGATAATAACATCTTTACCCTCAATAGATGATATTATAGAGGGAATCTTGGACAGCAGAGATCTGAATGATGAAGACCATCCAGACAAAAAAGCAGAAGAAAAAGCAAAACGAGCAGAATTCGACAAAGCGTTTGATGATTGGCAATTAAAAATGATGGATGAATTGGGCAAAGCAGATACTGCCTCTGATGATTCTTTAGCAAGTTATGCAAAGTTAGAAAAAGAGTTGGACAGAGTGTTTTCTCAATCAGATGCTAAGTTGTTAAATGATTATTTAGAAAAAGAAGTAGAAGCTAAGGTTAAAGTAAAAAAAGGAATTACAGTAATTGATTTGAGATATTTACTAAGAGAATCTGTTAAAAATAGCCATGAAGCTATTGCTATGGGTAACTTTTTTGAGAATTGGAAGGCCTTGCCAAAACTTAGATTCCCTGGAAGTGCAGCATTTAGAGGAGCTTTGACAAGATCAAAATTGGATGTAAGCTATCCTATTTTTAAGGATAAAGTCAATCTAGTAACAAGTACTACACAAGCTCAGGTAATAGATACAGTAGCTGGAGCTAATCAAAAAAAATGGGAAAAAGTAGCAGATAGCCGAGAAGTTAAGTTTAAAAAGGCAGCACTTATTAGTGAATTTGAGTTGGCTTTTGGACAAATAGAACAAGGGGTGAAACCTGTTGGGTTTGTTTATGACGCTTTAGTGAGTGAATTGAATGGAGCAAGCAAGGAAATTCCATTGGATGAGGTCAAAGCGATATGGAAATCAGCATTAGCAAAAGCTAAAGCAACTGCTTATAAAGGTGAAGAGGGATCAGCTTATAAAACTTGGGTAGATACATTAGGGCTTTGGCAAGTAGAGTTTGTTTTGGATTCTATCGAAAGTTCATTCCCTAATGTAGATATTGTAACTGCTGTGTTGGAAGAAGCTTTAGTTCGACCTAAAGGAGCCAAAAAGGAAGTTAAACCAACGCTCAAAGATTTGAATAGAGAAGATGCTGTTGCTTTTAATGGTGAGATAGTTTGGAATAATGTTCCTTCATTATTTCAGGTTGCTTTTAATGAGACAATGGAAGAGTCATTAACTAGTAAATTAATCGCAGAACCTAAAGATTTAACCACTGAAGAGTTAGAAGCAAGAGAAGAAATTTTGAGAATATTTGAAGAGATGAGCTTAGCTAGTTCTCCTTTGGAGTCTATATCTAGTTTCCTAAATGTTCATATAGATAATTTCAAATTTAAGCTTAATGTACCACTTAAATTAGTTGAAAATTATTCTAATAATGGTAAAAAATATGTTACAGCCAAACCTGATCTTTCAAAAGCTGAATTTATAGTTACAGAAAGCAATGGTTACTATTCCCATACTAATAAAGGTATATACACAAAAACGAATTTACCTATAGCAGGGGTTGTTGTAGGAGAATCGAATATTACAGGAACTGCAAATCAAACACTTGTTGTAAGTATTGAGGTTGGAGGACCAGGAATGAGTAAGCATTTGAGCTTTTTGGCTGGAGCAGAAATGAATAAACAACCCAAAATTTATACCTTAAACTTTGAGTTTTTGATTACAAGTGGGTTTTCAATAAAACAAGATAACCCTCAAGAAAGTAAAGTAACTACGAGACTTAGGTTTATAGAAACTTCGATAGATACAGGACAAATTGTTAATAATGTTAGAGGAACTACTACTGTTGCAGAGCTACCTGTTTATAAAAAGAAATAGGTTTAGAAAGATAACAAAGCAGGCTGCTAGAATCATTTCTAGCAGCCTGTTCCCATTTTATGTTCAAAACTTAGTTATTCCGCCAAATCAGGCGTAACATATTTATTAATCAATTTCTCTGTTTTAGCCTTTTCTATTTTATTGATCAACATTCCTGATTCTTGTTTGTCTCGAACCACTTTAGCGACCATAAAACAAGCAGAAATGCTAAACAAGTAAGCCATTCCTAAAAACGCCTTAGCGTAAATATCCATAGGGATAAAATAAATACCGATCAAACTACCTACAAACGCAATTGCAAACGATACCCAAGACAATACAAAAAACGATTGTGTATTGGATGTTTCATACTGAGTAGAAGCCATAACTGTTAAGTGTTTTAATGTGCAAATAGACTATCCATTTTAGATAAGTCTTTTGGTTAATTACTTACAGCGATCTTTTTACGAGAGCAATCTACTATAGTTTTGATTTTAAGCTATGTTAACGAGTCTTTATGAATATATTAACTAGTTATTTAATCAATTTTTTTCAACTTTCGTTTGACCAAAACATAGGCCATAATTATAGTTACAAATATACCAACGGTCACCCCTCCAATTTTGATATAACGCATGAAAGCATTGAATTGCCTAGCTTTTTTGAGTTTGATATAATCTGGGTTGACAGAAGCAGGACTACCCTCCATATCTTCTATTTTCCAGTTATCAATATTACTATTATCATTATTAAAATCTTTGAGGGCTAGGGTCAATAACGCATCGCCTTCTTCTTTTTCTAGACGATAACCTATACTATCTACAGGGTCTCCATCTGGTGCATAGAGCAACACATCATCCTTATGCTTGCTAAACTTGAACAAGCCACCTATGAAGTTACGACAAGCCGGAAATGCTTTCTCAAAGCGCTTTTTCTTTCTGCAAACGACCAAAAAGCTATCTGCCTGAAGTGTAACATCAGGAAATATAAATTCTTTACCATCTTTGTTCATCAGTTTCCAGCCTTCTAGGTCAATAGCTTCGTCCGAGTTGTTAAAAAACTCTACCCAATGTCCTGCACTTGTATCTCTAAACGAAATTTCGTTTATTATTATTTGATTAGCTTTAGGGTGTTCTCCCTTTTCAAATACAGCAATAAGGGTGTGTAAGGTATCTGAAAAACGGATATTTTGGTATCGATCATTGATACGTTCTCCATCCAATTCCCAATGGGAAAAGAGTGTACCAAAGGAAGGTCTAGCAAATACTTCTACAGGCAGATTTTGGAAGTAAATGCCACTAAAAGTATCTTTGATACTAATAACATCATTAAGTTTTACTTCACCTACTCCTCTTACCCCAACATTCAGACGAATTTCATCTCCAATTTTAGGGAACATATCTCTTAAGAATTGACGCATAAAACCTGCTCGTTTGCGAGCAAATTCTTTCATGCGATCCACCTCTTTTGTCCAACGTTTTTCGCCCATGCCTTTAAATTTCTTCCATCGCTCCCAGTGTCGTGGCATCGCTGGTCTGATATTATCAGCCATTTTTTCTATGCGTTTAATGACATAAGTGGAATCGAAAGTAGAGTTCATTCTATCTGCAAATCTAGAGACAAAAGCATCTCTAAAACCTTTGTTTTGCAACAATGAACGCAAGTTGAGTGTACTCCAAGGTGGATTAGGCCAAATAGGACCATCAGGCTTGGTATGAAAGGCTAAGCTATTGAATTTGTACCCATAACGACCATAGTGTCCATATCCAAAATCGGTATCGAACAAAATCCAGCGCCATTTCCCACCAGGTATTTGTGGTCTCCAAAACTTGATATTGCCACCAGCATCTTGATTGTCAATAAAAATTTGAAGAATTTCATACTCCATAAAATTTTCGATATCCATCATACGACCAACAGAATCGTAGTGTTCTTGTACAGCTAGATTGTTGTTGCGCATATACATACGCATACGGTCATAATGCCGACGGCTACCTGCTTGTACACTTTTTCGGTGTTCTATGAGATCAACACTATCTTTGTGGTAACCAAAGTTGTCGGTAAGATAGTGACGAGTTAGTTTTTCTCTTAAATTGTACACTCCCCAGTATTTACCATTAATAAAGACTATAGATGGTTGATAAGCTTGTGTTTCTAAGCCCATTTCTCTACCTAAACTGGTAATAAAGGCATCACGAAAGTGAGTTTCTCCAAAATCACTACCTGAATTTCGAAGGACTATTCTTTTGAATTTCTTAATATCCTTATCCTTAAATATTTTGTAGTTAATTCGCTTAGTTTTATATCTAGATTTTCGAGCATAAAGACCTATTGATTTTTGAGGGAAAATACGGCTCATTCCACCAAAAATCCGAAAACCTAAAAATCCCTTATAAACGCGTTCTTTTTTAGTAGGTTCAAAAAACTCTACATGGGTACGATGTTCTTTTTTTGAATAGTAATTGGCTCCTTTATGTGGGAACCTTTTGGAAGCTCTAGGCCCTGCAAAGAAGAGTCCTTTGATTGGATCAAGTATTATCTCTGGGCGTATAGCTATGGAGACAATAGGTAAATGTGTAGTATCCTCATTCAGCAAATAAGTGTTGACATTTACAACACTACGGTTACCTTCATAATAAGCTACAGCCTGTATAACCATAGTACTATCTACAATGATAGGCTTGCGATAACGTTTAGAGGCCGAAGAAGGAGGATTACCATCTGTAGTATAAAATATATTGGCCTCCTGTATATTTGTACTCAATTTGACGGCTGTTGGTTTGCTGATAAATCCAGCTTCTGGAGATGCTTTTAGTATAACGGTATCTCCTTCTTGAGCATATAAGTTGACCCAAGTCCAACAACACAAAAATATGCTTATAGCTAACGCTTTCATGTAATTTTGCTTTCTTAATTGGTTAGTGCAGTTACAATACTTCTTTATGCCTATTGAAAAGGAGTAGGGATTGGTATTTTGAAAGGGTTAGAAACCAATAACTCGACTCTGAAACCTAAAGAAGCCATAACAAGATTATATATAGCACACAAATTTACACATCTTTTGTAACAAAGCTGTTTTAGATAGGGAAATTTACACATAAATGAGTATTTGGTTTTTTTAGCAAGCATTTGGTTCTATAATTAAAACAAATTTGTTTAATCGAAAAAGTGTTTATACCTTTACGTTTTATTAAAAGTTAAACAACTGTACAATTTACTGTAGTTTATTAAATTCTTGCAAGTGGCTGATAATCAGTTTAAGTTTATTCTTATAGATTTTTTTGTTAGAAAACAGTGAACTATCTAAACCGACAAAATACTATGGAAACCCTAAAATTATCCTCAATCAAAACATGGGCAGAGGCTGATCGACCTCGTGAAAAAATGATATTAAAAGGAAAAAACGCACTATCTGATGCAGAATTGTTGGCTATTTTGTTGGGGTCTGGTTCTAGAAATGAATCAGCAGTAGAATTAGCTCAAAAGATACTTAGAGCAGCTAATGATAATTTGAATGATTTGGGGCAGACTACTCTCAAGGATTTACAAAAACATAAGGGGGTAGGAGAAGCTAAAGCTATAACGATTGCTGCTGCAATGGAATTAGGGCGACGTAGGCAGTCTACAACACCTACACAGCGCCCAAGTATACGCTCTAGCCAAGATGCTTTTAATATACTAGCTTCTTTAGTTATGGATTTGCCACATGAGGAGTTTTGGGTCTTAATATTGAATAGAGCTAATAAAGTTTTGCGCAGTGTACAAATTAGTTCAGGAGGTTTGGCAGGTACTGTAGTTGATACCAAAAAGATTTATCAGCGAGTCTTAGATCATGAACGAGCTAATAGTATCATTCTTTGTCATAATCACCCTTCTGGAAATCTTTCTCCTAGTAAGGCAGATTTGGATGTTACCAAAAAAATAAAAGCAGCAGGGCAGGTTTTAGATATCCAAGTTTTGGATCACCTAATTATATCCGGCAATAGCTATTTGAGCTTTGCTGATGAAGGGTATTTATAATGTACTAATTTGAAAATTAGTTGAGTTGATAATGAGGATAAAAATAGAAATGGAGGTTTCCAAAAAGGAAACCTCCATTTCATATAAAAAAATATCAAATTAGTATATCGTCAAATTGTCAAATCAGTAGTTATTTTTCTACAGTAAAACGCTTAGTAACTAAACCTTTATCCGAAGCTAAATTCAATAAGTATATACCAGAGGCTAACTTGCTAGTATTTACTTGAACAGTGTTAGTGCCTTCAAAAGTACCAGTTGTTACATTTTGGACCTGTTGTCCTAGTGTATTGTATATAGTCATGTTAACTTCAGCAGACTCTGGTAAGTTAAACTCTACAGTCATTTCATTATGTACTGGAGTAGGCATAATATTAACGGCAGCTATAGCTGTTTTTGTAGCTTTGATACCTGTTGTAACAGGAGCCGCAGCCAATATGTTAATATCGTCAATATATGCAGGATTTCCATAGTCAGAAAAACCTTTGAATGCAATAGTTACAGATGATTCTCCTTTATAAGCAGCAGTAAGATCTACAGAGTTTGAGTCCCACTGAGTCGATGTTGGAACAAAACGCTGCTGACCATTTGTGAAGGGTGCAGTTGTTGCTAATACAGAACCTGATTGATCCCAAACAGGAGCATCCCATGTAACACCACAATCCGTAGAAACAAGAACTTGAAGCTGATCATTTGAAGTATTATATTGAGCATAAGCATGATTGAACTCCAAAGTATAATCTTTTGTAAGGTCACTCATGTCAAAAGTACCAAATAATAGTGATGCTGAACCTGAATTAAAAGCAGTTGCCCAGAAATCAAATGCAAATGAATAGTTAGAATTTCCAAAACCACCAATACTTCCTGAACCACCAAATCCTGCTTTGCTTGAGCTTACAGGATACACTAGCTTATCGTCTGGGTTATGTATCGCAACAGTTGAAGGGTAAAGAGTTTGAAAACCATAAGCAAAAGGTAAACTAGCCGCAGGAGCTAGTAGTTTAGTATAAGGGCCATCTTGAATATTAACCTCAGACTCAGTAGAAATATCAATAAGTGTGTTATTGTTATAAGAATCAAAGTCTATACTATAATCAATAGTGCTTATTCCGGTAGATAAAGTAGCAGAAGGGAATGTTACAGTTGTACTAGTCCCTCCAACCAAAGTAGTAGTTACTAACTGATCAACAGCTGTTCCTCCATTAATGCTATAGCTAACCATAAAACTATCAATATCAGCATTACTAGTACTGTTGTTTTCTACCACAACAGAAGGGATGTAATTATAGTCACAAAAGCTACTTCCAGATGTTGCACTACTTGTGAGTTTGGTACTAGCAGTAAAAACACCAGGAGGAGTTACCAAATTCATAGAAGCCATATTACCAGTGATAATAGTTTGTTGGCCTTCTGCAACATATACAGCTACTTCCATATTGAATAGATCTGCAGGAATAGCAGGTGCACCACCATTTCCAATAGCAGCAGGAATAGTATATCTAAATGTATCTGCTTGGAAATATCCAGAAGTAGTAGATGTAATATCTGCACCCCACTGACCTGTTAAGAAATGACGCAGCATATGTCCATGCAAATAATTACCATTAGGTAGTACACTGCCAGAGTTTCCAGAACTACCTGATTGAGGTCCTTCAATCCCATTTTGTAGCAAAGCTACATTCAACTTGTAAGGAGCAGTACCACCAGCAGCAGTAAAGTAAGTTTCTACAATTACTTCCAACTCTCTAGATTGTAGATTAAGATTAGCTTGAGCTGCTACGTTTACAGGAGAAGCTTCAGCCAATACCACATTTCCTCTAGACACCCAGTTACTACGCCCCATAGCCGTAATTCCAGATACAGGGTTTCCTTGTGAATTAGTCTGCTCATAACCTGGAAAGTTTCTGCGGTTCACAGTACCAGCTGGGTAACCTTGTACATTAGCTTGGCCATCTATTGCACCTCCAAACGAAGTACGGAAGTCAGGATCTCCACCACTAGGAGCAGCATAGCCACCATGGTGAATATTAACTACAACCACATCATTCGGATTGGCAGCTTTGTAATCACTAGCAATTTTGTGTCCTTGAGGACAAAATCCACAGTAAATACCTGTGAACTCTTCTAGTACAACATTTTTATTTTTTTCTGTTGTACTCACAAAATTTTGAGCGTCAGCATAACCATAGCTGACAAAAACAAAAAGTAATAAAAATAACGATCTCATAATTATAATTTTTGTGTGAAAAAAGAAGATTTTATTACCCTATAGATAGATAGAGGCTAATCTATGGGGGGCTTTGAATAGTGAAGTTAATTTTTTTGCTTGGGAAAATAAACAAAAAGGGCATTAACTTCTTGAAAGTTAATGCCCTTACTTATATAATAGTTGTATACATTAGCTTAAAATCTAATGTATACATTACAAGACTATATTACTTTTTAACAGTAAAGCGCTTAGTAACTAAACCTTTGTCAGAAGCTAAGTTCAATAAGTATACACCAGAAGCTAACTCGCTAGTATTTACTTGAACAGTGTTAGTTCCTTCAAAAGTACCATTCGTTACATTTTGAACTTGTTGTCCTAATGCATTGTAGATAGTCATGTTAACTTCAGAAGACTCAGGTAAGTTAAACTCTACAGTCATTTCATTACGCACTGGATTAGGCATAATGTTAACAGCTGCAGCAGCTACTTTTGTATTTTCGATACCTGTGATTGTAGAAGAAGTAAGATTTATATCATCAATAAATAAGTTGTTACTCCATCCAGAAATACCATGGAATCGAATCACAACATCATTAGTATTGTTGTATGCTGATAAATCAACAGTGTCACTAACCCAATCAGTTGCTGCTCCAGGAACATAAGATGTAGTAGATACTCCTAATGTAGCTAAATCTGAGCCAGATTTAGACCAAACAGTTGTCCATGTAGCACCACAGTTTGTAGAAACTTGAACATCTAATTGATCACTATAAGCAGCACTATATTGACGGTGAGCACGGCTAAATGTTAATTGTGAATTGCTTTGTAGGTCAGCTTTGTTTAGAATGAAATCTAATTCCTCATTTCCATCCAAATCTGCAAAACGGAAACGGATACTTCTATTAGAAGCCGCAAATCCTCCAATTGCACCATAGTTATAAGAAGGACCATTTAATATTGAAAACATATTATTTCCAACAGATGTTGGTGCCGCAAAAATACCTGTTGTAACTGTACGAGAATAACCTGTACCAGTTATTAATGGAGCTGATTCAAAACCTTCAGCAACAGGTGTTGCTGTAGATGTAGGTGATAATCTAAAGTAAGGTCCTTCTGCAATATTGATGTCAGCATTAGGCGAAACATCAATTAATGTACCATTGTTATAAGTGTCAAAATTGATAGTATACTCAATATTATTTGCTCCTCCAGCTAAAGTAGTAGAAGGGAATGTAACTGTAGTGGTAGCTCCTGAAGATAAAGTAGTTGTTACTAGTTGATCAACAGCAGTTCCTCCATTTAATGTATAACTTACCATAAAACTGTCAATAGCAGTAGCACTTGTACTATTGTTTTCCACTACCACTGATGGAATGTAACTATAATCACAATATCCAGAACTAACAGTTGATGCGCTTGTCAATTTAGTACTAGCAGTAAAAGTACCTGGAGGTGTTAATAAGCTCATAGAAGCCATATTACCAGTGATAATAGTTTGTTGACCTTCTGCAACATATACAGCTACTTCCATATTTGTAAGTTCTGCAGCAATAGCAGGTGCAGAACCATTTGCGATACCAGCAGGAATAGTATATCTAAATGTATCTGCTTGGAAATAACCAGAAGTAGTAGATGTAATATCTGCACCCCATTGACCTGTTAAGAAATGGCGCAACATATGTCCATGCAAATAATTACCATTAGGCAGTACACTACTAGGGTTTCCAGAGCTACCAGATTGAGGACCTTCTATACCGTTTTGTAGCAAAGCTACATTCAACTTGTAAGGAGCAGTACCAGCAGCAGCTGTAAAGTAAGTTTCTACAATTACTTCCAACTCTCTAGTTTGCAAGTCGATAGTAGCTTGAGCAGCTACATTTACAGGAGAAGTTTCGGCTAATACCACATTTCCTCTTCCTACCCAGCTACCACGACTCATAGCAGTAATACCAGATACTGGATTTCCTTGAGCATCTGTTTGCTCATAACCAGGAAAGTTTCTACGGTTCACAGTACCAGCTGGATAACCTTGTACATTTGCTTGACCATCTATAGCAGCACCAAAAGAAGTACGGAAATCAGGATCTCCACCACTAGGATTAGCATAACTACCATTGTGAATATTAATTACAACCACATCATTCGGATTGGCAGCTTTGTAATCACTAGCAATTTTGTGTCCAGCAGGACAAAATCCACAGTAAATACCTGTGAACTCCTCTAGTACAACGTTTTTATTTTCTGCTGTTGTACTCACAAAATTCTGAGCGTCAGCATAACCATAGCTGACAAGGACAAAAAGTAATAAAAATAACGATCTCATGTTGACGAAAATTTAAAAGGTGTAAAATTTAATTTTTTTAGGAGTAAACCTCCAAAAGGCTTCTCTTTAAAAATAACAAGATATTTTTAGTTCTTAAAATTTTGAGACACTTATATTTCATTCTATAGGTGTTTCGCTAGTATAAAATTCTAATAAAAAAAAAGAACAACCAATAATGTTTTGCGTTTTTTGTTCGATTCTGATTATTTGCATTGAGCTTTTAAAGTGCTACTCTTAGTAGGATTTAGAGCATTTTTTGTTCGATTGATGCATGTTCTAATATTGGCTACATTGGTTTAGCAGTTTTTATATTTCAATAAATTTTCATTTTTTTGTATTCTCAACATGGAATATTGTACAAATAATAGTATATTAAATAAGTATTTAAAACTAAACAACAAGTAACTTTTTGAATCTAGGGTCGTATAGTATTATGTATCCCCCTCAAAAAGGTTGATAAAATATAAACTAAACAAAACTTATGGTAAAAACTATACTTTTATATTTAAGTCTTTTTTTCTTAGTAGCTACTCAGGTAAGCTACGCCCAACGCTTGGTATATGAGCGGCCGTTTACGGTCTCTAGTACCTACGCAACCCTGCAGGGAGAGGCGCAACAAGAAATCACACCAACTATTTCTATTAAGAATAGACTTAATCGGAAAATAGAACTAAACTGGGAAAAGCGTAAGACTATGACTCCTAAAGGATGGCATAGCGTGCTTTGTGCTCACAAATGTTCTACCCCATTTACAGAGAAAGGCACATTTAGCTTAGGAGGTTATGAAACCTTAGCAGACTTTAAAATGGTTTTTAGACCAAATGGTACTACCGGAATCGGAACAATTGAAGTTGCGGTTTATGATCCTTTAGATCGTAAAGCAACAGAAACTGTTATAACTTTTAGTGCTGCTGCACAAAACGAAAGAACTACTAACTCTAATACCATAACACAATTGGGAAATAAAACAGAAGGTCCTAAGGTATACCCTAACCCAGCTATAGAATACTTTATGTTGGACAATAGTGATAATAATGTTCGTCATCTAGAGGTTTACAATATTATTGGTCGCAAGTTATTGAACTTTTCAGTAAAACATAATGGCGAGAAATATGATGTAAGTAATTTGCCAAAAGGGATGTACATGGTTCGTATGCTAGATACCAATGGCAATATTATTCGTACTCAGCGTATAAGCAAATACAATCCTTAGGATTTCATAAAGATCTTAAGTCATAAAAATATTTAAAACCTATTGTGTATTTTTGCACAATAGGTTTTTTTTGATCAATGATATGAGGACATTAGTCTGTAGATTTTGAACAGGCTATTAATAGCATAATAGGAATGGAAACGGAAAATATAGTAAGAACAGATATTCGAAAAATTACAAAAGCAGATCTAATTGCTTTTTTTGAATCAATGGGGGAGGCCAAGTTTAGAGCAAAACAGGTTTGGGAGTGGCTATGGAAAAAAGGAGCACATTCTTTTGCTGAGATGACCAATTTGTCAAAAGGGCTACGAGAAAAAATGGAAACCTATTTTGTGATACAGCCTATTCAAGAAGATCTTGTTCAGCAAAGTGTAGATGGAACGATCAAGACTCGGTTTAAGCTATATGATGGTAATCTTATAGAATCTGTATTAATTCCAGTTCCTAGTCAGGATCGATATACTGTTTGTATTTCTTCTCAAGTTGGCTGTAGCTTAACCTGCAAGTTTTGTGCAACAGGCCAAATGAAGCGAGTTAGAAATCTAGATGCTGCAGAAATTTATGATCAAGTATTATTAGTCAACAAGCAGTGTTTAGAAACCTATCAACACCCAATTACTAATATAGTCTATATGGGAATGGGAGAACCTTTGCTAGCTTACAAAGAGATGCTTAGAAGCATAGAGCTCTTGACCTTGCCAGAAGGCCTAAATATGTCCCCTCGAAGAATAACAGTAAGTACAGCAGGTATTGCTAAAATGATTAAAAAAATGGCAGATGACAATCCTAAAGTCAATTTGGCGTTATCGCTGCATGCTGCCGATGATACGAAGCGAAATGAGATAATGCCTATCAATGAAACCAATAATTTAGAAGTATTGGTAGATGCCTTACAGTACTATTTCAAACAAACAAAAGACACCAAACTAACTTTTGAGTATATCGCTTTTCAAGACTTTAATGATGGGATAGAGGATGCTAAAAAACTACTGAAACTATGTAGACAAGTGCCTAATGTCAAAATCAATGTCATAGAGTATAATCCTATAGATGGAGTTGATTTTGTAAAAGCAAAGGCTCATAGAATTGACGATTTTGCTAAATATTTGCGTCAACATAAGGTTGCTATTACTGTCAGAAGATCTAGAGGTAAGGATATCGATGCAGCCTGTGGGCAATTAGCTAATAAATAGATAAAAAAACTAGAATAAAAATTTGCTTGAAATTGCAAAGTTTTGAGTCTAACTCCTTTATTATCATATGATAGTGAAGGAGTTTTTGGTTTGGGATTAAATAAATAGGCTTTTTTAGGTTCTAAAAATAATGGTAGATTGACGATTTTTGCTCATGCAAAAATTTTAATACGGAATAATAGCCTTTTTTCGTTATATTAAATATAAGTCAAATAAAACCCTATTGACTATATTCAGATACTGAACCCAAATTTGAAAATCATGAACTTAAAATTACTTTTTGGACTACTTACATTTGTTAGTCTAACTGTATTAGGAGTCAATTCTTTTCCCAAAAATGTGAACTCTGATACTCAGGATCATTCAACCCATGATCATCAACACACAACCCACACGCACAGCAATGGTGATTTTTGTGGTTTTGACCAATTGCAAGCTCAACTAACACAGAGTTATCCAATACTGAAACAAAAGCAAGATAGCCTAGAAGCCATTTTATATAAGCTTCAGCAAAAAGGACATCAGTTTTATGGAACAAGAGCAATCTACACCATTCCTGTGGTAGTACATGTAGTACATAACAACGGCCTTGGAAATATTGCTATTACGCAAGTTGAAGATGCTATACAACACCTGAATGATGCTTTTGAAAATGTGGGTGTTTACAATCCTGCTACAGGAGTAGATGTAGAAATTGCTTTTTGTTTAGCACAACGAGATCCTGCAGGCAATAGTACCAATGGTATTAATCATATTGTTTCGCCATTGGCAAATATGAATATGAATACACAGGATTTAGCGCTTAAAAACTTATCTCGCTGGGATCCTACACAGTATATCAATATTTGGACAGTCAATAGTATAGCAGGTGGTGTTGCTGGATATGCATACTTCCCTTCTGCTCATGGGGGCAATATAGATGGAATAGTAGTAGAGTCTAGTTATATGGGAGCTTCTACTGATAATACCAAAGTTTTGGTTCATGAGATGGGGCATTACATGGGCTTATATCACACCTTTCAAGATGGTTGTGTCAATAATGATTGTTTGGCAGACAATGATCGTGTTTGCGATACTCCCCCAGACAATACTACAGCAAGACCACCTTGTTCTGCCCCAAGTAGTTCTTGTTCTACCGATGAAGATGATACTTCTCCTAATAACCCATTTCGCCCTACAACTATGGGAGGTCTAGGCGACCAGTTAGACATGATCGAAAACTATATGGACTATTCTAGATTACAATGTTATGATCGATTTACGCAAGGCCAAAAAGATCGTATGCATTTCTTCTTGACAGGGACTAGAGCAAGTTTGTTAAATTCTCAAGGGTGTATGTCTGCATGTACTAACCCAATTACTATAGCTTTTTCGGCAAGTTCTACCAATATAGCAGCAGGAACCAATGTGATTTTTACCAATACAACTACAGGTGCAACTGGCCATGAATGGTTTATAGATGGAGTGTCTTTTGCTACAACAACCAATAGCAACAACACCTTCAATACCCCAGGTATTTATACCGTATTATTGCAATCAGATAATGGCGACCCTAATTGTACAGCATCAGATTCTATACAGATTACCGTTTCTTGTGCAGCACAGGCTAGTTATACTGTCAACACTACACAAGTTTCTCCAGGAGATGTTGTTTTATTTTCGAATACATCTGTAGGAAATACAAGCAATGAATGGTTTGTTAATGGAGTATCCTCTGCAATTATGCCTAATTTCACTTTTGCTCCATCTGGAATAGGTACTTATGATGTCTTTTTGGTAGTAAGCGATGGGATTTGTACAGATACTTCACAGACTACTATTATCACAGTTACCCAAAATGCCACACCGCAGACAGGATTGCCTGTATGGCCTTTGGCTGTATATGGAAATGTATTGGCTCAATCAGTAGATTGGCGTGATACTACAGCTCCTGTTATAGGGCAAATCCCTAATACTAATGTAAATGGGGGGCAAACAGGGGCTGCATTTAACGAATGTGGTCAATTAGCCTTTTTTGCATTGCATACAGGAAGTAGCAACATGAATAACTTGTATATATATGCAGCAGATGGTACACCTTTATTAACCAATACCACAGCAAATGCCCCAGGCCTCAATGCTGTTCGTGGAGGGCAAGAACTCCAAGTCGTTCCTGTACCTCAAACCTCTGATCAATGGTATATTATATACAAACAGTGGACTAGTGATGTAGGAGCACCAGCTAGTAATGCAGCTTACACCCCTGCCAATTGGTTGTATTCTAGAGTCCAGTTAGTAGGAAACACCTTGAATATCTTGTTGAGAGACCAAGCCTTAATGGATAATTTGGGCAATACTTATACCTATACAGATGGTGCAGCTGTTTCACGCACAGTCAATGGGAATCCTAATCAACACTATCTTTATCTGTGTCAGAGAGCGAGTGGTGCATCTAATATTTCTTTAGATCGCTTTTTAATCGATAATACAGGAATTACATTTAGTACCAATACAGGAAATGTACCTGCTACATGGTGGAATCTAGGACCTGCAGGCTCTCCTGTAGAGCTAAGTCCAACAGAGGATCGTATAGCTGTAGTTTGTCGAAACCAATCCGATAATTGGACTGACATAGTCATTTTTGATGCAACTACTTTTTCTAATGTGGGAGCAATACCTTTAGTTTTAGGCGATTTGATCTTACAACCTGATGGAGGACCTCAAGACCAATCAAGTGTATTTCCGACCAGTGGAGAAGTAGATTTAGTTGCTACCAATGCCACATATCCTTTAGGCTTTTTGCGAAATATGGAAAAGAAAGTCGGAAATATAGAATTTAGTCCTAATGGACGATTCTTGTATTTCAATGCTGGAGGATATGCAGGAGGAGGTCTAACAAATATTACATACTTAGGTCAAATTGATTTAAATACCAATCCTTTAGAAGTACGGTTACAAGTTCAGCGTCCTCCAGGTACTATCAATATGACTTCTGGAGCAGGTTGTTCAACCAGTGGAAACCCTACTTGTTTGAATAGTTATAATGCTATTAGTGCATTAGAATCTTGTTATGATGGCAATCTTTATTTTGCCAAACGAGGTACAGATAGCTTGTATGTAGTTCCTGATCCCAATAATTTTTTACCCCAAAATCTAGTGCCTTCAGAGATCAGTTTAGCTACCCTAGCAGAACCCAACTTAAAAGTGCAAGCAGGAATAGTTCGGATATTACCAGACCAAATAGATGGTTACAATTATTTGCTTTCGCAGTTTAGAGAAGTAGAGCTTATTGTCCAAAAACTAGATTGTTATAATACCTGTGATACCACCGCCTACACATTAGAACTAAAAGATACATCAGGCACTGTACTTCAAAGTTTCTTAGTTGACCAATGCCCCGATACCCTTACATTTTGTGCAGACACCAGCCTTATTTACCAATTAAGTGATCCGCTTACAGGCAAGAACTACCCTTATGCTATTTATGAAGGGAATGCCTTATACCCTTTTGGGCAATCAGTGTTTGATTTTTCTGAGGATAGTAGTTGTATCTCGACCTGTGATCATGGTGCTTTCCAAAAGTTTTATGGAGGAATAGGAAATGATATACCTGTTAAGATTATAAATACTCAAGATGGAGGTTTTTTGGCGATAGGGCATACCACTAGTTTTGGAAGTGGAGGCCAGGATGGTTATCTTTTAAAAATAGATTATGATGGAACAGAACAATGGTCTAAAGCCATAGGAAATATAGGTGATCAATTCTTTCGAAGTGGAGTGCAAAATAGTGATGGGTCTTATCTATTAGTAGGGGCTTCAACAGTAGCTTCTAATCAAGATCAATATGTAGTGAAAATTGATCCCAATGGAACTGTTTTGTGGTCCAAAACCTATGGAGGAACTGGAATTGATTTAGCGAGAGATATAGTTCTTGCAGCCAATGGCGATTATATAATATCTTCTTCTTGGGATAACTTAGAAACTTGCGGCCTGATGAGATTAGATCCTAGTGGAAATACTATTTGGGCAAAAACCTATTCAAGCTCATCAAGAGAATGGTTGACAGGTTTAGAAGTACTTCCCAATGGAGATATAGTTGCAGTGGGTACTTCTAATGCCGCAACAGGAGCAGGTATACACGATGGGCTTATTATCAAAACAGATGGATTGGGTAACTTATTGTGGTCAAAAACTTATGGATCTACTCAAAACGATGGGTTTAATAAAATTATTTATACAAATGATGGTAACCTTATCGCTTACGATAACACTTGGACTAATAGCATTGCTTCTGGTAACCACAAAGGGTTTGTTTGTAAGATGGATACATCAGGAAGTGTATTATGGTCTAGAGCTTATGGTTCATTAGGCGAAAATCATAGATGTTATAGTTTAAAAGAAGTTGACAATGATGGATACCTAATGCACTTGGTGGACAACAGTTCAAGCCAAGATTTTAGAGTGCTTCGACTCAACGATAATGGGTCTTTACGTTGGGCTAAAAGATATGGAAGTTCTACTGTAAATGAACAATCTAGAAGCTTAGAAGTATCACCTAATGGGAGTTTTATTTCTGTAGGTATTACTTCAGGGACTGGATTTGGAGGGCAAGATTTATATATTGTCAAAGCAGATACAGCAGGAAATACCAACTGTTCAGAAAGTCCATACACCCCATTTGACCAAACTATTAGCATAACAACTGGAAATGCTGTCCTAACAACAACCAATCAAACAATTGGTAATACAGTTGCTGATATTGGCCTTAATGCCACCAACCAAGTCACTACTATATGTGCAACTCCTTGCCTTACCGAAATCTGCGACAATGGAATTGATGATGATGGTGATGGCTTAATTGATTGCTATGATCCTGATTGCTGTGCTAGTTGTGAAGATAATTATTACAATACTTGTCCTAATGTATCTTGTGTAGATACTTTCTTGTCACCATCCTTCTCCATTAAACAAACTTGGCAATCTGCCCAAAATGTAACGAACTGGGGAGTAAGTGCTATTGGAGATGTTGATAATGATGGGAATACAGAAGTTATTGGATTTAGGTCAGATGGGGCAGGTTATGCTTTTAATGGACAAAATGGAGCGGTTAAATATACTTATAATTCAGGTAGTCCTACAAACTCAAATGGATATCCTGCTATTGGAAACTTAGATGCAGATCCAGAAGGAGAGATTGTTATCAAGCAAGGCAATAACCTTTGTGTTTATGAGCATGATGGTACCTTGAAATGGTCTGTAGCAATCACTATAGATCCAGGTGATAATACACCAGGTATTTATGATTTTAATGAGGACGGAATTCCTGAAATTGTCTATGGTAGAAAAATATATAGTAGTAGCAACGGACTGTTGTTAGCAACAGGAACAGGAGCTAGAGGAAAGTGTATTGATTATGGAGTAGGAGGGCTAGTAGTTGGTGCTAACCTATTGGAAGTTTCTGATTGTGCAGGAAACCCCGATTGTAATGGATTAGAGTTAGTAGCAGGGCCAGATGTTTATGCTGTCAATATTGCATCTTATACTAATGCTGCATTGAATTCAATGACCGTAGTGAAAACAATGGCAGGCTATGGTGATGGGTATACCAGTGTGGCAGATTTTGATTTAGATGGTAATTTGGATGTTGTAGTTGCTGGATACAATATCTCAACCAATGAGCGAGGTGTTTATGTCTGGAATCCAAAGACACAAGCTTTAGTTAGACCATTTTGGGCTTATTCTTCAAGTACATTCCCTATAGGACGGCCGAATATAGCTGATTTTGATGGAGATAATGAACTTGAAATAGCTGTTTGTACAGGTCGATCAGGAGGAGGAAGATTACATGTGCTAGATAATAACATGTCTATATTGTGGTCTTTGAATAATGGAGATGCCTCAGGAGCTACAGGATGTACTGCCTTTGATTTTGATAATAATGGACAAAAAGAAATAGTCTATAGAGATCAAAGTAATTTTCAGATTATTAATGGTAGTACAGGAACTATACTAACAACATTCGCTTGTGCTTCAGGGACAGTTGTAGATTATCCCGCAGTGGCAGATGTGGATAATGATGGTCAAGCCGAGATTACCTGTCATTGTGGAGGAACTTCTTCTAATGTGAATGTTGGGCGAGTTTCTCTTTTTGAATCAGATGCAGCACCATGGGCTTCTGCTCGAAGCATTTGGAATCAACATGCGTATTTTAATGTAAATGTGAATGATGATTTATCCATTCCTGTAGAGCAACAAGCACATCATATTGTTAAGGATAGTTTTATACTTAATAATTTCTTGAACCAATATTCTGACCCATTATTGCCAGTACCTGATGCAACTGCTCATATAGATACTTTAATGTGTATGGGAGATAGTATAGATGTCACCATCACAATTTGTAATGAAGGGGATAATGTTTTATCCTTCCAAACACCAATTAGCATCTATAATGCTAATCCAACTCTAAGCACAAGTGCAAGCTCTATTGCACCTATTTATACATTAGGTCAAAATGTAGAGAAAGATTCTTGTCTGACATTGACGATAAGAGCAGCCAAGGAGACTAACTATTATGTAGTTGTCAATGATGATGGTTCATTAGCACCAATTTATGATTTGGTCACGGATTTTCCAATCACCACAATAGCAGAATGTGATTTTTCCAATAATATAGATAGTGCTGTATTTATATATTTTACTCCTACTTTAGAACTAGGGCCAGATACCACCATTTGCCAAAATGGAGTCGCCCAATTTGAGGCCAACAGTGGTTTTTCAAGTTATCGTTGGCAAGATGGGAATCCTGATTCTATTTATACAGCTACTACCTCAGGATTATATTGGGTGGAGGCTATAACCCATTGTGGTGATACCCTTCGAGACAGTGTGAATCTAATAGTAGAACCTTTTGGTATTATAGATTTACCAGATACTACATTATGCTTAGGCGATACCCTAAATCTAAGTATCAACCCAGCATATACCGTTCAATGGGTACCCAATCAAGATATAAACTGCAATACTTGTAATGATGTCAAAGTATATCCTACTACCGATCGGCTTTATGAAATTGTAGTAACCAATTCAGCGGGTTGTGTTACCATAGATAGTATGCTAGTAACCGTAGACCCCATTTGTCAACCAGAGATTTGTGGTAATGGAATAGATGATGATGGAGATGGACTTATCGATTATTTTGACCCCGATTGTCCTTGCAACCCATTAGTTTGCAATGGTCCAATGTATAACATATGTAGCCAATGCCAATTTAGCCCAACACCAGCCACTTCTTGGCAACTAAACACAACATGGGAATCCTCTATAGATATCAATACCTCTGCAGCACTCACACCAGTAGTAGGAGAGTTAGATGGAGATTGTACACCCGAAGTTGTTTTTGCTGAGAACGATACCATTTATATTTTAGATGGACTGAATGGTAATACCAAATACAAAGCATATGGTGTAGCTATAGCTCCATCTAGAGCAGGTAATATAGCAATTGCAGATGTAGACAATGATGGCTTTGGGGATATTTTTGCATTGACATTGCCAACCAATCCAGCAGGGCAAAATCAACGATTAGTTCGTTATGAATATGATGGAGTTAGTGGCTTCAATCAAGTGTTTATAGCTGCTGATCAGCTAGGACCTTATACCAATTATGACCCATTCAACGGACAACGATATCATAGTATGTCTATTAATATTACTGATTTTAATGCAGATGGACGCCCAGAAATTGTAGTGGGTAATGAAGTTTATGATGCTATCAATGGTGATTTAATTACCTCAGGAGGTCCAGCCAATGCGCTAGGGTCTGCTATTGCTTGGAGTGGCGGGAATTTAGGGCGAATAAGTACAGGTTCAGTTATTGCAGATGTGCTTCCAAGTAGCTTCTGTGCGGACTGTGATGGTTTAGAGTTAGTGGCAGGCAATATGATTTATAGTGTAAATATTCCTGCAGGAAGTGGAGCAGGATCTGGTACTATGAATGTAGAAGTAACCAACTCAACTATTCAAGATGGATTTACAAGTGTAG
Organism: Aureispira sp.; assembly: GCA_024222455.1. Taxonomy (GTDB): domain Bacteria; phylum Bacteroidota; class Bacteroidia; order Chitinophagales; family Saprospiraceae; genus JAAEPD01. The sequence continues at coordinate 2,357 of JAAEPD010000515.1, read as the reverse complement.
CAGATTTAGATTTTGATGGACAGCTTGATGTACTCACAGGTTGGGGCAATGGAGCGGCCAATAGCTTTACTATTTCAGCATGGAACCCACGTACAGGACTCACCTATGATGAGTTTACACGGACACAACCAGGAGCTATCGGTTTAGGGCGTATAGCTATCGCTGATTTAGATAATGCAGCACCTAAAGATTTAGAAATTGCCTTCCATCTACACCCTGGAATCTATACCTATAAGTTTGACAGAACAACCAAAACGTTCTCAGCCTTAGCAAATCTTGCTGTTAATGATGGTTCTCGTACAGGGCTTACTGTTTTTGATTTTGATGGAAATGGAGCGAACGAAGTCGTCTACAGAGATCAAACAACCTTAAGAATATTGTCTGGAAGTACCTTAACCAATTTAATGTCTCCAAACATTGGTTGCTCTTCAGGTACGGACATAGAATATCCTATTATAGTAGATGCTAATGGAGATGGGCAAACCGAAATTCTTATTGCCTGTGGCAATAAACTTAAACTTTATGGTAATGGAGATGTAAGTAGAGTATGGATGCCTTCTCGAAAGGTATGGAATCAGTTCTCTTACTTCAATACACATGTCAATGATGATTTAACCATACCCGTTGTTCCACAAGGACAACATTTAGTGGGGGATAGTTTAGTCTTAAACACATTCTTGAGTCAATATGGAAATCCTACATTCCCTGTTGCTGATGTAGTCACTACTGTAGATTCTATCGTTTGCGCTAATGATAGTGTTAATATCAGTATTACACTGTGTAATATTGGTAGCAATGTCTTGTCAAGTACTACCCCTATAGCAGTTTATAGTGGAGATCCTACAAGCAATACTGCTGCTACTTTAGTAGGACAACTAAACGAAATAGGGCAAAACTTAGAAAAGGATTCTTGCATGACCCTTACTATTAAAGCGCCTCAATTGGCAACTACTTACTATATAGTAGCTAACGACAATGGCACTTTAGCCCCTGTTTACAACTTAGCTACAGATTTTCCTATTACAACTGTTCCTGAGTGTGATTTTACCAATAACCTAGATAGTATACCTTATATTTATATTCCACCAAGTTTAAACTTAGGGAATGACACTAGTATTTGTCGAAATAGTACACTAACCTTAGATGCAGGTGCTGGATTTGATAGCTACTTGTGGCAAGATGGACAAATAACTTCTACTTATATTGTCAATACAGGAGGTTTATATTGGGCAGAAGGCAGAACAGTTTGTGGTGATACTATTAGAGATAGTATTTTAGTCACAATTGACACCTTTTATTCTACAATTGATACCAATATATGTATAGGAACCACTTTTGATTATAATGGAAATATCCTACAACCAAACACCACTAATACCTTTAATATTCTAACTGCTGGTGGTTGCGATTCTTTAGTTACAGTTAATGTAACAGGGCTAGATACTTTCAATATTACTATAGATACAGCAATCTGTTTAGGAACTACTTTATCTTATAATGGTAGCAACTTACAAGCCAATACTTCTACAGTATTTAATTTGCAGACCATAGCTGGTTGCGATTCTGTTGTGACGGTTAATGTAAATGCTCTAGATACCTTTAGGCTGGTAATTGACACAACTATATGTCCCTATCAAACTGTGGATTATAATGGGAATATCTTACAACCAGGAACAAGTACAACCTTCAATTTTGTAACGAGCAATGGTTGTGATTCTATAATAGTAGTGAATGTAGATAGCACAACACTAATAGACAGTATAACAGTAGCTGCTAGTATGCTATTGAATGATCCAAGTTGTTATGGATTTAATAATGGAGATGCTACCCTAAATTTAGGGGTTGGTTATAGCTATAACTGGTCTACAGGCCAAACCAATAGTACTATAAATAATCTAATAGATGGTATTTATCAAATAACCCTAACAGATCCAGCAGGATGTACTGTCTCTCAAAGTTTTGAATTATCAGAGCCAGATACTTTAGTATCAACCATAGGCAACAGCGCAGTAAGTTGTAACTTAGGGACAGATGGAAGCGTAACGGTAACGCCAAGTGGCGGCACTTTAAACTATAGCTACCAATGGAACAGCGGTCAAGTCGACTCGATGGTAACGGGCTTAGGAGCGGGCAATTACGATGTAACAGTAACAGACGGCAACGGCTGTACCAGCACCGCAAGCACCACGATAACAGAGCCAACTGCCTTAACGGGGAGTGTAGCTGTAATTGATGTTAACTGTTTTGGTGGCACAGATGGAGAAGCTACGGCCACAATCAACGGAGGCAGCTTAGGCTATAGCTACGATTGGGGTAATGGACAAACCACAGCTACGGCCACAGGTTTAAGCATGGGT
>JAAEPD010000514.1 GCA_024222455.1 Aureispira sp. | reverse complement strand
TAGATATAAAACATCAACATAAGTCATCCCGAATTTTCTGTAAGCTAGTAAATATGGTATTTAGCCAAGAGGTTAGATTATAGAAAAATTACTAGGACTGTGCAAACATCGAGGGTTTAGCATATAGAATAGGACAAGCCATATATAATGACTTGTCCTATTTTTATGTTTTTAGACATCTTGAAATCCCGATAAAAACTACATTTTTAAAAATTCGGGATGACTTATGTTTTATCGCTATTAGCAAAACCTATTTATTCATTTGATAAAACTTATAGAGAATAGATTTCAACTCATCTATCTTAAAAGGTTTGGTTAGATAATCATCCATACCATTGTTCAAACATCGCTGTTTTTCCTTCTCCAAAGCATGAGCAGTCATGGCAACAATAGGGATTTTATTATGTTGTTCACGGATTTTTTTTGTAGCTTCTAGTCCATCCATTTTCGGCATCTGAATATCCATCAAAATTAGACTATACGCCTCTAAGTTTTGGTCTAAGACCTCTAGCCCATTTTCCACCATATTATAAGTACATCCCATTTTTTTGAGATAATGTTTAACCAATTTTTGATTGACTAAATTATCTTCTGCCACTAAGATTTTCCATGAATCTGGGATGGTTATCCACTCCTGCCCTTCATTAGTTTCCTTCATAGCTTTGCTACAAGTGCGCACTGGAATAGTAAACGAAAAAGTAGTTCCAACATTCACCTTCGTTTCCACATCAATATCCCCTTCCATCAGCTCTACCAATTGCTTACAGATTGTCAAGCCAAGACCTGTTCCTCCATATTCTCTAGTTGTATATGATTCTACCTGCGTAAAACTCTCAAAAATAACATCTAGCTTCTCTTCAGGAATACCAATCCCTGTATCAATCACATCAAATTTGATTTTATCCTCTACAAGATAAACCTTCAAATCTACTCCTCCCTTATCCGTAAATTTAATAGCATTCCCTATCAAATTAATAAGCACTTGTGCTATTCGATTAGGCGCCCCAATCAGACAAGAAGGTATTTTGGGGTCAAAATTCAAGTTAAGATAAAGATCTTTTTCTCTTACTGCAATTTGCAAAATTTGCAAAGTAGATTCTATTTTACTCTGCAAATTGAACTCTATATTATTAATCTGAAACTTGCCCGATTCCATTTTGGATACATCCAAAATATCGTTGATCACCATCAACAAATTCTCTGCAGAACAATGGATAGATTGAACATACTCTTGTTGCGCCTCATTCAATTTAGTTTGCAACAATAAGTTCGAAAATCCTAAGACACCATTCATAGGAGTACGGATTTCATGGCTCATATTCGCCAAAAACATCTCTTTTACTTTAGCATTTTCGTCTGCTTCACTTTTGGCTTTTCGCAAATCCTTTTCGAGCTGCTTCTGAGCATTTATCTCTGTCCGAATAGCAATAAACTGAAAGGGTTCTCCATTATCATCCAAAAAAGGAATAACAGACATACTTACCCAATAACAAGTACCATCTTTAGCTTTATTCTTGACCTCTCCAGACCAAATATGACCACTTGTAATGGTATCCCATAAGTTTTTCCAAAATGCTTTGGGGTGATAATCAGAACTAACGATTTTATGTGTTTGCCCTATTAGTTCATCTTCTGTGTATTTTGAAATCTCACAAAACTTTTCATTTACAGAAAGAATCGTTCCTTCCTTATCCGTTACGACTACAATCGAAAACTCATCTAAAGCATGCTTTAGATCTTCTATTTCTTTATAAGCTTTTTTGCGTTTTGAGATATCTTGAATCAACCCAATTGCTCGCTCCAATTGCCCATCCTCACCATAGAAAAAAGTTGCTTTTATTCTAGCCCACTTCACCTTGTCATTAATAAGCAAACGATGCTCTATATCATAAAGCTTTTTTTCTGTGACTGCCTTATACCAAGTTTTTTCAGAGAACGCTCTATCTTTAGGATGCGTCATTTTCAGGAAATAGCCAAATTTAACAGGAATACCAAACTCCATTTCAGCCATTTCGTACACCTCCTTAGTCCAAGTCATCTCCTTATTTCTAAAATCATACTCCCATGTCCCGATTTGGCCTATCTCCTGAGATTTTTCGAGCAAATATTGATAATGCTTATTTTTCTGTTCGGCTACTTTTCTATCATTGATATCAATAATACTCCCTACCATCCTTTTAGGCTTCCCATCTTCATCATAAGTAGCTATTCCTGATGACCTAAACCATTTATAGGCCCCAGTTTTAGTTCTCAGCATCACTTCAGCATCATATGGAGTTCTTTTTTTCAAGTGAATATTCACTAAGTTCACAACACCTTCTACCTGAGTAGGATGCACCATTTCTCTAAAAATAGTTAAATCTCCCTCTATCTCATTTGGTTCATACCCTAACAATCTATAAAATTGAGGTGACCACCAAATTTTATGTTTAGAGGTTTCTGTCCAATCCCATATTCCTGCATGCGAACCATTTACAGCAAGTTCTAAAGTTTCCTTGACAGAAATAATTCTATCATTTGCATCTTGCAAAGCGCCTTCTGCAGCCACCTTTTCCGTCATATCAGTCAAAATTCCCAATATAAACTGTCGTTCTCTTACCTCAATAGATTTACCTCTGATACTACAAAGGAAAGTAGTCCCATCTTTTCTCTTTAAGAATATTTCACCTACCGTAGATCCATTTTTAGCTGCTCTAAAAATGTCCGTTTCAGTTGGGTTCTCTTTCATATCAAAAACGGTCCTAGACAATACTTCATCCTTAGAGTACCCCATCAAACTGCAAAAAGCATCATTCACATAAACATAGTTGCCTTCTAAATCTGCTATAGATACACATTCAAAAGATTGCTCAACTATTGCTCTAAAACTGTTGTTCATCTCGGTTCCTTCTGCAAAAGGGGACGCATTTGGATCTTGTTCAGAAACCGTTTTTTTTGCAGATTTTAATCGATTATGTTCTTCACAAAGCTTATAAAGAGCTTCCCTATTTTTATCATCGAATGCAATTAAATCTATTTCGAAACCTAAACTTCTAAGCGTTTCTTGGGTTTTAAGGTATCTTTCGTTTTCATTTGTTTTCATCCTCTATGATTTGTGATGAAGTTGCTAAAATCTACAGTTCGCTGAACTTTCTCCGTCAGCAACTGATAATCAAACCTAAATACTTGTCATAATAAAATAAAAATACTTTGATTATCTAGAACTAAGAAACAATGTTTTTTAGTTTTTTGCTAAAGATGTAAAACCCATCCAACTATTATAAAATATAAGGTAAGGTAATATTAATTAAGCTTATAAAGCTATGTGATTTTACTCACTAAATAATTCTCTAAATAGCCTTAGTTTTGTACCAATTATAACCACAATATAAAATTTCTATGCAATTAAGACATACATATATATTCTTTTTATCAATATTACTCTTGACTCTTAGTCAATGTAACTCTAGCCCAGAACAAGAACCCATAACAGAACTCACCAAAAGCTGGGAAAAAGCCGTTCCG
>JAAEPD010000513.1 GCA_024222455.1 Aureispira sp. | reverse complement strand
AAGGGTTGCTTGCATCAAAAGGATCTTCAAGAAATAACATCTCAAAGAAAAAACTGGGTATAGGCTCATTTAGGAAATCACCTACTGGTCCTAACATTCCTAATAAATCCATTATGGGTTAAATTTTAATTGTTTTTAATTGTTTTTAGATACCTATAGATCCTGATAAGCCTCCTGTAAGGCTACCTACTAAGCCTGCTATTCCTGAAAGGCTGAATGACCCTCCTGATTCCATCGTAAAAGATTGATACGCTAGTTCCATTTCTTCTATAGCAGGTTCACTATCAGCAGTAGCATCAAGTCCTGATGGTACATATTTCACTACAAAGGCTTTCTCTAATGTCCATGTAAACATAGCTTTAGAATCACTTCCTTGAAGCTCCGCCAGTGTAATTGTTACTGTACGCATATCACCAAAAGCGCCACCATCAGCAATCCCCTTATGCCAAGAATGCATAAAAAGATCTCCTTCAAACATACCCTTTTTTAGGGTTACGTTACTATATGATGTTAATGTTGCTCTTTTCTGTTTATGAAACTGCTGAGAATTACCATCTCTAAATTCCATAACAGAAGTACTAGCTTCCAAACCGTCACAGGCTTGAAAGCTAATAGTAGAACCATTTATACTTACTTGGAAACAAAACTTGGATAGAGGCCATTTATCATGTGCAGCTCCCATATTTTATTTATTTTTTTAATTTGTTAACCAAAAGCAATAGACCAAGATTCACAAGCAAATTCTAGTTCTTCAATAGCAACTTCCGAATCTGCTTCTGCATCTAATCCTGTAGGCGAAAATTTAACGGGAAAACATCCATGAATATCCCAAACTACTTTATCACCTCCCGACTCGTCTTTTAGTTTAATCGTAATTTGTTTTCGGACATCTCGAGAAGCATGCTCCCACGAAAATAAGTGCCACCAGTCTTTTAAGTCAGCTTCAGCAGCAAACATTCCTTTTTTTAAAGTTATATTGCTAAAAGTAGCCATTCCATAACGCTTAGACTTGAATAGAAAAGGAGAGTCACCATCTCTATACTCAATGATAGAAAGTTCTGATTCTAATCCATCTACTCCTTGAAAACCTATTGGATCGCTTAAGCCTTCTATCAGTACTTCAAAATAAAACTTCGCTAATGGCCAGGCCTCTGTGGCAAATACATCTTGATAATCTGACATATTCTTACTTTTTTAAAAAAGTGATTTAATTTTATTAAAAAATCACTTTGATGAATAGACCTAATACTAGCCAGCAAACTCTAAAGACCAAGACTCACAAGCTAATTCTAGCTCTTCTAATGCGATTTCAGAATCTGCTTCTGCATCTAATGCAGATGGTGTAAATTTAACTGGGAAACATCCTTTAAGTGTCCAAGTCATCATATCTGCATCATTCTCATCCATTAATGTGATTAGGATTTCATGACGATTACTTCTATCAGAGTGATTCCAAGAGTACTCATTCCACCAGTCTTTCAAGTACATGTCACCAGCAAACATTCCTTTTTTCAAAGTTACATTGCTATAAGTCATCATGCCATAACGCTTAGATTTGAAAAATAATGGAGAATCTCCCATACGGTATTCCATAACAGAGATTTCAGACTCCAATCCTTCTACTCCTTGAAAACTACCTTGTACTTCGATAGGACCATCCAAAAACTCTACTCTAAAGTAAAACTTAGCTAAAGGCCATTCGTTAGTAGCGAATACATCTTTATAATCAGCCATAATTATTTATTTTTTTATTGATTTAATTGTTTTGAACAGGTAAGTTCAATTGAGGGCAACTAATAAAGTTACAAAACTTCGATGAACTTTCCAAATAAAGATGTAGCCTAACAAGTTAAAAACTTGCTAGGCTACTAAAATTCGTATGTGAATAAACTTAAATCTTTTATTTAAGATTAAGCGATTTCAACTGTCCATGATTCACAAACTACCTCAAGCTCTTCAATAGCTACCTCAGAGTCAGCCTCTGCGTCTAAAGAAGTAGGTGTAAATTTCGCAGGGAAACATCCTTTCACGTCCCAGCTAATTTTAGTATCACCTTTTTCATCAAGAAGTTCGATTAAGATTGCACGACGAGTGCTTCTATCTTCATGTTGCCATGCAAATAGATCCCACCAATCTTTCAATTCAGCATCAGTAGCAAACATTCCTTTTTTCAAAGTAATGTTACTAAAGGTCATCATACCATAACGCTTAGATTTGAAAAATAATGGAGAGTTACCAGGTCTGTACTCCATAACAGAGATTTCAGACTCAAGTCCTTCAACAGCTTGGAAGCCTAATTCAGACATACCGTCGATAGTTACACGGAAGTAGAATTTCGCTAGTGGCCATTCGCCCGTTGCAAACGCTTCAGAATAATCTGCCATAATATATAGATTTTAAAAAATTTTCGAAATTTGATTTTAACTAAGGATAATTAAGCAGCCTTTCGGCTTAATGGCTCAATTATTCTCCGCCACCAGGCATTTTTTGTTGGAATGTGATTACGATGAACTCCGCTGGGCGAGAGATAGCAACTTTAACCATTACTTTCATGTAACCATCCAAGATATCCTGAGGAGTCATTGTTGTACCAAGACCACACTCTACGTTGAATGCTTCATCTTCACTAGCACCAACCAAAGCACCTTGTTGCCATTGGTTACGCAAGAAGTTTTTGATCATTGTACGAACAGCTAACCAAGTATTAGCGTCATTTGGACGGAATACATAAGGCTCACAAGCGAACTTGATAGATTGCTCTAACATAATCATTGTACGACGTACGTTGATGTATCTCCAGTCACCACTGTTACCATCCAATGTACGAGCACCCCATACTAAAGTACCTTTTCCTACGAATGGACGAATAGCATTAACTGCTTTACCACTTAATGGTAAGTTTAAGTCTTCTTGCTCATCCGCTGTGATGTTTACAGTAGGTCCAACTACAGAAGAAACACTTACGTTAGCAGGAGCTTTAAATACACCTACAGAAGAATCTACTAAAGTGTAGATACCAGCAATTGCACCAGAAGGAGGCAATACGTTAAGAGTTTCTTTCATTGTTCCAAGAATGTCATTGTAAACTGGACTAACAGCTTTCAATACATTGTCTACAGCATATACGTCACAATCGTCAGCAGTTACTTTATCAATTTCTCCTTTGATCAAGTCACCTTTCTCAGATTTAACTAAACCAGCTGCTACGTTCTCATCAACTTCGTTGTTCAATACTTCAGCCAAACCATCAAGGTTACTAACGTTAGTAAAATCAACATCGTCAGAAGAAACGATAGTAGTGTTTAACCATGGGTAGTAAGAAGCACCGAAGTCTAGGAAGTTATTTCCATAAGCTTCACGAGCACCTGTTACAACATCATCATCTAACAATGTTCTAGCAGAATCTCCACCATGTACATCTAAGATAGCGAAACGGCTACGAGTATCAGCACCACAGTGCTTCAACATAGCTTGTTGTACACTTCCACAGTCAGCAGCTTCTAATAATACTGCATCAGGAATAACTACCATAGTAGGCTCTTGCTCTTTCAATAAAGCAGTGATTCCACCACCATTTTCAAGACCAACTAAAGCTTTACCACTAACACCGTTAGAATAGTCTCCTACAGAAACTACATAACAAGCACCACCACCATTAGCATAGAACAACTGGATGCTACGGAACATCATAAAGTCCGTTCCATCATCTGGAGACAAGCTATAGTTGTCACCATCAGCTTCTATTGAAAAGGTAGTCTTAGGAGCACCTCCAAAAAAGCTAAGGAATTCTACTAGTGAAGTGATACGTTTAGGCGTGTTAGTAAGATCTCTTTTACCAGCCGCAGCTCTTTCAGTGTAACCAATGAAAGCAGGTACTGCGGTTCCAACTGATACTACCGAGTTGGAAAAGGCGCTTTTTTCTTCAATATAAACGCCCGGGGTTGCATACTGTTTTGCCATAATTTAATTTGTTTAAGATATTAAAAATTTAATTTGTTTTAAATATTGTATTATTATTTTTCGTGAGCTTTACAAATATACAATTAATTCTGAAAAAATCTCACTTTCCCCATCAGAATTTGTTTTAAGCATTCCTTTTGCAGAAGGAAAAGGAAGGTCTGTCACCCATTCTAACTTGGTTTTACCTTTTTTTGTTTTTAACTTAAATTTTTGTTTTTGTCTGTCTTCAAAGGCTATTTTTTCAGTTGTCCACACTACAATTACCTCTGTACCGTTTTCCAATTCATCTTTTTCAGCCTTGCTAAACTTAACCTCTTTCATCTTTTTGTTTAAGTATAGATCATAAACTTCATAATCTGTATGTAACTTAGGATCACTAGTTTCTATAAAAATATACTTCCAGCGTAAAGAACGAGCTTCAAAATGAATATTATATTCTTGCATCTGTAATTCACCAGAACTATCAAAAAAGGAATACTCACTAGTATCATCAGGATCTATAAAAACATCAATCATCCCAAATGGCTGTTTAAGGCCACTATTAGTTACATAAAAAGACTTCTCTTCTAAGCCATCTAGCATTACAGTATATTTACCAGAAGGCTCCCCCACCAATCTTAACTCAGAATAATCGCGTCCATCGACTGTATCTTCAAATACAATATCTTCATTAAAATTAACCACTTCTAACTCTACATCATATTGTTCCTCTTCAAAAGAGTAAACCATCATAGGACCTGCTACCTCTATCTTATCCTCATTAGAAACTATTGCATCAATAGATAGATTCTTCGTCTCAGTACTTTCCTTATCTATTTCTTTATTGTTAAAATAGAAAACAGTTGTATCATCAAACTCATAAGGAAGATTCGTATAGTTTAAAAAATTAGGATCATCTATAACTACTCTAAAAGAGAGTTGTAACGGAGTATCAATTTCCTTTAGGGGAACAAAGGCATCTGTTAAAGCATAACCTATTGAAAAACCAGTTGAAGATGGTCTAAACTGTAATTGATATTGTTTCATAACAATAGCCGTAGATGCTGTAGGGACAACCTTAGCATTAGGAAAATATCCTGAGCTAAAATAGTCATGTTTCAAGTTCAATCTTAATAACTCTTTGTATTTAGTCATTAATTGAACCTGAATCTTTGGTATTTGGCTACCACTACTTTTACTTGACTTGGCCATTCTTATATTATTCTAATATAAATAAAGAAATTGTTTTTCTACTAAAATCATTACGTCCCTCTAATAACTGAAATATCAGGAGTTGGAAGTTCATGTTTGATTGGTAAGGTTTTGATCTTATACATTACTGAAGGTAAATATTTGGCTCCTAGAAGTCCCCAAAGATTACTTGCATCTCTATAATCTAAAGAAATTAACTCTGCATTTAGCCCACTAATTACGCCTGCCAAAGCTGGAGTGTTTTGAGCATCGAATATTCCTGATCTACTTTGAAAAAAAGCAATAGTTGAAGAGATAAATTTAAGTCCCTCCAAATAATTTTCGCTAGTAAAATAAGCCGAAAACAGTATACTAATGTTTACATTGACAGGAGGCATTACTTTACTAAAGGTTCCCCTAGAAGATTGCTTATAGGAAGCTGTATTACTTTGGGTTTTATCCACTTCAATGTTTGCCAGTGTCAAGATAATCTTATCGGTTTCTTGTATGGCTATAGTTCCATCAGAGTTCACAAGGCTTGATAACACAACTTTTTCTTCCATTATGTTGTGTTTCGATTGTAAAAACCGATTTAACTCTCCTGCTAATATATTAATAACATCATGTATCATTCTCTCCTATCTAATATAACAATTCTAAAAAAAGGTTATTCTTCTACAGGTACTTCTTCTGGTTGGCTCAACATTTTGATTGCTGATGCCGTAAAACGCATAATGTATATACATACAAATGAGGTCAAATATCCCATAATATATAACCAGAAGATATAATTACGTTCGGCCTCCTGCAAGTTGATTGTTTCTGGAGTAAAGCCCAAAAACCACAAGAATACAATACCTAATGGTATAGCAGCAATAAGTGCTACCAACAACCATATAAATTCGCGTGCAATGACTTTTCCCATTGTTTCTTTAAATTAAGAATTTTTCTATCTAAGATTTACTAATCTTACCCTTAAATAAATTTTAAGCTTATTTTTCTATTGCCCTAATTAAGGCAATTTATCATGTTCTTTATCTACCATTGTAGAAGCTATCCAAGTCAATAATATTCCCAATAAAGTACCAATTAGGAATGTAGCCATTTTATTCTTGAACAAGCCTACATAAGAACCAAATACTAACACTAATACAGTAAATAGTACTAAATAAAAGATTCTAAATGCGCCACTATAAAATAGAACATCACGTACTTTCCAATCTAATAAAGAGAATATAAAACTAATGGCTATAAAAATAGCTACAAAAAACAATGTGGCCAATATCAGGTTGCGAAACCTACGCATAGTGTACTCAATAGTATAGCCAACCTTATTGCTTTTAGATATTTTTAGTTTTTCGTATTTATTGGCTTGTGTATTCCAAAAACGTTTGGTAGCAAAAGCCGTTTCCAACTCTGTCCACAAAGCTTGATGACTATGATCAGCACCTAAAGACCACAACGCAATTCCGCCAAGTCCTTCTTCTATAGTAAAATCATATTTTAGCCCTAAACTAGTAGAGTTGTCAAAAAAGATCTCATGTGATGGCCCCAAAGTATCAGAAACAATTGCTTTAAGAGACTGTGTAGCCTTGTCATAATACAATTTGGCTCGTTTTACAGATATTAGATGCCTCACCTCGCTATAGGGCAAATATCCTTCAAACTCATCTTTCTCTCCACGGATATTCCAAACAGCTCCATGATAAGGCAATGCCATTATCAAACTTGCTTCGTAACCCTCTCCTATTTCTTTTTTATACTCTTCTACCAATGCTCTTAGGTCAAACATCGAAGAATCTACCTTGGAGGTGACTGTAGTTATTCGTTGGAATAAATCTCGTTCTTTTACATCAAATACATTCCATTTTGGTTTAAACAAAAAGAACTTAACTGGTTCTCCTGGTTTAAAATCTTTTAATAACTCTACCTCACACCATGTGCGTCTCAAGATACCTTCAATAGTAGGATGATTCATCAAAGGATCACCTCTTCGAGTATCTGACAAACGAATCACACGCAGCATTTCGGCCAAGTCATACTCATTATAATCATCTGTTGTAGATGCAGCTAGTTGCTGAATATATCGATGCAAAGAGTCTGTCAATAGCTTAATATGCTCCTCACTATGAAGCACTACTATATTTTGGATAGTATAAGGCACTCTTAATAAAGAGTCTAAAGTCATTGTTTCTATATGTCGAAAATGCGTTCCTCTTACATTAGCATCTTTGGCCAAAAGAGGAGCCATTGGACCTTTTTTTAAACCACTTTCTGTAATATGGAAGTTATAACCTGTTATCACAAAATAATCAACCCATGCAGCAAGTGCCTCTAGATCATATACATTATTAGGATCGTGCATAGGCACTGTCATAGTAATAGTATAATTACTATTGGTTTCTCTCATTGCAAAAGATAATTCCTTCACAAATTTGATAAAATCCAATTTATACTCAACAGGTACTTCTTCAAAGTTAATATCAATCCCATCTGCATCAGCAGAAAGCACAATACTCAATAAACTATCAATAAGATTATCTTGAACAATAGGCTCACTTGTGAAAAAGATTTCATTGTTCATCATGCCATGACTGCTCACAGTCAACAACACATTACAAGTATCTAAATGTGCAGTAGGAATAAGATCCCCATACTTAAAATCATAAATTGCTTGAAAGTTATTATAACTCCCCGTAAAAGGATTCACCTCATAAGAGTGGAAGGCAATATGTGTCAACAGCTTATAATTATAAGTCTTATAAGCATCTCCTTGCCAATGAGGATGCCAGCCCATTACAATTAGGTTCTGTTCATCTTCTATTCCAGATCTACCTCTATAACGTATAGGATTTGAGCGATTCTTATTCAAGCCAAGAGGCTCCATATATTCATCGTAACGCTCATAACGTGCTTTATCTAAGCGAGCAGCCTCACGCATGGTTGGCAAGCCCCACCATTCTCTAGTCAACATCTCTAAGCGATGCTTATTGACCTCAGCATCTACTCTAGACTGAATAGAATCATTTGCCTTGATTTTATCAAGCTTTTGCAATCGTAATTGCCTAGCCAATTCTTGCTGAAATGCTACACTGTTAGAATCTACAGGATCATCATATTGTGCAATACTAAGTGTACTGACACAAGAGAAGAGAAAAATTCCCAGAAAGGTTAGTATATGTGTAAGTTTTTGGTGTTTCATAGGTTCCAATATACACTAGTTTTGAGTGTCTGTAATGTTTATAATATTTGCCTCTTTACAAAACTCAAAATTCTAATGAGCTACTAAATATAAAAAACTGGATTGAAAAACTCTTTTTTTGCTCTCTTTATTTAAAATTAGAGAACTAATAAATAAGAATTATCAAAATCTGTATTAGACTTAAGGTTGCTTGGCTTGTTGATTATTGATAAATCGAAGTCCCAACCAACTCAAGACAGAACCTACAACTACACCAATCATTAGAGTAGAAGTAGTACCTTCAAATAAACCAAGGTATCCGCCTAATATCAATATTAATAAAGTAAAAAATCCTAAATAGAATAATCTAAAGCGCCCGTTAGTAAATAAGGCTTGTCTTGTTTTTACATTGAACAGAGCCATACAAAATCCGCAAGCCATAAATATAGACATGTAGAATAATATAGTCAACGCATAAGTTCCTGACCGTTGTGAGGTTGAAGATGCTTTTTTTAGCAATACAAGTTGCTCATTTTCGGGTATTTCTACAGTTGTAAACTCGTCTATTAGTGTTTCGTTTAAGTCATTGAATCCACTATCATAACCCAAGGCCCAAAGCCCTACTCCTCCTAAACGAGAACCGATCAAAAATTGATACTTCTTACGCAAACTCTTCACGTCATCATAATATATGGTTGTTTCTACTGGTAAGGCAGTCGAATCCGTTTGTTGTTTATAACGCCAAACATGAGTAGTTAGAGAGCTATCAAACTCTGTCGTACTTTCAGGGTAATCTCCCATTATATAGTCAAACTGTACATCACTATAGGTTAAGTAGTCAATCAGTACATCATCACTACCTTGCGTTTCCCATTTGGTTGCAAAATAAGGCAAGGCCAAGATCAAGCGATCAGTATGCAAAGGGCCTATATTAGCTACATATTTGTCTACTGCTTTACGCAAGTCATATTCACCTGCCATCGCATTATAGTTAAGCGGAGCAACAGGCATCTTATACAAACCGTTAGGAGATTCATGGAAGTTATAGCCCATAATGATAAACATATCTACAAATTTCTCTAAGCGAGCTAAGTCATAAACATTATCAGGGTCATAAGCTGGCACACTCATCATAATAAAGCAAGTATCGCCTCTAGCTGCTACTAAATTGTGTGAAAGGACTTGCACAAACTTAATAAAATCATCCTTGTAAGCATCTGTCACTCCCTCAAAGTTGATCTCAATACCATTTGCTTTGGTGGTATCTAAAAGATAGACTAAAGAATCTATCAATAAGCGCTGTGCTAAGGGGTTTTGATTAAGGAAGGTTCCTATATTTTCTTCTCCATGCAAACTAATCGAGAGTAAAACATCTGTACCACTTTCTTGGGCAGTTGTCACAAAATCACCTGCTACAAAATCTTGTACCACTTCTGGATTAGTGGCACCTCCATATTCGGGATCTATATCATAAGAATAATAAGAAACTACATTGAGTAAGCTATAGTCATAGCCCTTATACAAATCACCCATCCAATGCTGATGCCAACCAAAAATAACCATAGGTCTAGAATCATCATAAACCCTACGAGGAACTCTAAACTGAGCACTATCTATACGAGATAAGGAATCTTTTATGGCTTTGAGACGCTCTCTATATTTTAATTCAGAGTCACTAGGCATAGCCCACCATTCTCCAAAAAGTTTTACAAAGCGTTGTTTATTATTTCGATCAGAGATTTCTGATTTTGCTTCAGGGTCTTCAATCAATTGATCTAGCGTAGGCTCTGAACTCACATAAGTATAACCACCTCCACCTTTCATAGACCTCCCCAATGCCTTTTTAGAGCCTTTTACTCTATTTTTAGCCGTAGATTTTACCCCTGAGATCTTTTTTCGGATCTTAGATCTTGTTTTAGTTTTAGCTTTTTGAACAATCTTTCGGCTAGTTACTCCCAAAACACCTCCTGTCCCCTGTGCATAAGTATTATCAGGTAATACCATAAATGCCAAAAAGAGTAACCCCGCAAAAAAAGTTGTTAACTTAAGTGATTTCTTATACATAAAGAGCGTATATAATGGGTTCAATTGTTATTTTCCTATCTCTACACCAATTTCTTATTCCTTTATCTCTATTTTCTTTTCTATAAAGATCTCTTGTATTCGTTCCTTCACTACAATCTCATTGGTGTACTTGCGTGCCAATCTAAACTTGGCAATTTTTATATATACTGGTATTCCTGTAGTTGTATTAAAATTCTTAATACACATCATGATCTTTCGATACTTAGATGCCTTACTTAATGGAATAACACCATAAGGAGGAATACTTCTATCTTTTTTAGTTAGAGAGGTTACCTTTTTGGAATTAGGACTAACAAACCGTACACGAATATTCCTCATCAAAGAAGATCGCCCTGTAGGCAAATTACTTGTCAAGCCCTGTCCAAAAGCCATTATTGGTTCGTTCACGCCCTCTATAGACCATGCAGGAGGTGGATTAGCTTTTAGCTTCTCATAAGCCCGAATTGATTCGGTACCAACACCAACCCAATATACCGCATATTGGTACTTATCTTCTAGCAATAGATCTGTTCTAATACAAGTATCGCTAATCCCAGCATAATTGAGCGAAGGACTAAGCTTAACATCTACACTTGTAATATCTGGAATAGGAATAGTATCTACTACAAATTTTCGTATAGTGTCTCTACGTGTAGAGGTAATAATATCATCTAAAACCATAGAATCTCTATAAACAGCTGTAGGTTGCTTATAAATTTTAATATTTACTTTTCGTTTGGCAAATAAATTCTTGTTGACAAAATGAAAAGTATATGTGCCTGTTTTGGCAACACTAATACGCTGGTTTTCTAAATTAGCAATTTTTTTAGCTGTAAGCTTCAAACTAGACTTGGGTAGATCTATGACAATTTTGCCTATTTTTTTGCCATTCACTTCTGTTGCAGTCAACAAAATATCTTCCCCTGCCTTAAAGTCGTAGGTAAGATCAAGACGTTTTCTAGCAGCTATCTCTACAAGGTCATCGTGTAGTTCTTCACGCTTAGGTTGACCTAATAGGTGCGTAACCAATAGACAACAGCCTATCAATAACAGGATCGATCTCATAGATTAGGTTGATTATTAAGGTAAAGGGTTAATAAAAACGGTAAAAGCAAAAATAGCGGTTTACCTTCAAAAATTATAATGTTTCTTTCTAGTTCTCACAAATTATCATTTTTTTAAAGAACCCGAAAAAAAAAACTTGCTTTTCTCAAAAGAAGATTGTAAAGGTATTTTAAGCAGATAACCTATTATTCCTTAATATTCTTGCTAACAAGGAGTTAATCTATATATACAACTCTAATATTCCTGCTTCTTTTTTTTCTAAAAGTGTAGTAGGCAACTGTTTTGCAGAAATGCCTGTGTGCTCCAAATTCAGGTTCTCCAATCTAGGCAATGTTCCAAGCCACTCAGGTACAGCATTCAATCGATTTCCGTACAAAAGCAGACTTTTCAAGCTCTTCAAGGACTGCATTTCTATAGGTAACTCTTTGATATCGTTTTGTGCAAGGTTCAATACCTCCAACCTTTCTAGTTGCCCTATTTCTGAAGGAATACTAGGCAAATCATTAAACCTTAGATTCAAGACTTTCAAACTGCTCAAAACGCAGAATTCTAAAGGTATATTTTTTAATTGATTATAAGCCAAATGTACGTTTTCTAATCTTTGAAGTTTTGCCAATGCTGGATTTAATGCAACCAATCGATTATCGTCTAAATAGAGTCGTTCAAGACATACTAACTCACCTATCTCTTTTGGTAAATGACCTAAACGGTTTGCGTTCAAATTTAAAAACTTCAACTGTCTAAAATGACTAATATCTGCTACTAAATTTTCTAGCATAAAGTTTGACAAATCTAGAGATACCCACTCGTAAGCAGGAACTAGAGGTTCTGGAAAAGAAAGATCACAATTAACATCAGCAATCTCTACTACCTTCAAGTCTTCCATGTTTTCATAAGTATGCAATCGTATCAGATATAAATATAAATCTAAGACCCATTGTACATTAGCATTTCCTTCAGCCATTCCTAAGGCTACAGCTATAGACTCTTCATTATCACTTTGTAGCAATTCTAACCAATTCTTAAACTCTTTTTTTGTCCACATACTAATAAAAATACATTTTTAGTGGAACAATTCTAACCTTTCTAGGTGTTACTCCCCTGTTTCCAACTGATTTATACTTAAACTAAAAAAATCGTGTTTAATTCTGATGAAATACAAAACCTAAGACAATTGCTCAATGCCAATGATTTAAGTAGCATTGAGCTAGGCCTAACTTTGCTACAGACACAGGAAAAAGCAACCATCAAAACATTCAAAGAAGAGTTATTTTTAGTCAACCAATTTGCCCCCTTTTTATCTCCTGAAAACAATGGCCAACATCTAAAATCAACTACCTCTAAACTGATAAAATATACCTTAAAGGGAAAAGCACTAAAGGCATTCAATAGCCTATTGTTGACTAGACGATGGATTCATGACAGTGATGTTACTCGTCATATTCTCGAAAAAATACACAATACTTGCTTCAACCCAATTCGATTTGCAAAAAAGCTCTATTACTTTGACCCCAAACTAGGCTATAGCTATTTGCTTCAGTATGGGGATGAAGATACTCAATATGATCTTCTCAAAAAGCATATTAATAACAATAATCTATATCTTTCGAGTACTAATATCCACACAATTCCAAAAATAATTCGTCGATTCAAAGACATAAAAAGTTTAGTCCTAAGTAGTATGGGATTAGATAAACTTCCTGATGAAATAGCAGAACTCAAAAATTTAAAAATCTTACATATAGATAATAATCATTTCAAGGAAGTCCCTAAAATTTTATATCAACTTCCGAGCTTAAAAGTATTAAAATTAGGTGCCAATTCTCCTTTACAGAAACTCCCTTCAGAGCTTTATAAACTCTATACCTTAACTATGTTAGACTTGAGTGGAACTAATAACTTTTTAAATAAGGAAGAGGCTATAGGAAAGATGTTGCAA
This sequence comes from Aureispira sp., assembly GCA_024222455.1. Classification (GTDB taxonomy): domain Bacteria; phylum Bacteroidota; class Bacteroidia; order Chitinophagales; family Saprospiraceae; genus JAAEPD01. The sequence goes on along the minus strand of JAAEPD010000513.1, from coordinate 34,193 downwards.
TTGCAAATTTTAAATTGGAGAGCAAGTCCTTATAGTGATTATAAAAAACAAAAAACGTTTCCAATATGTCTTAGTTCACTCCCCAATTTGATTAGTTTAGACTTAAGCAATCACCTCATTAGTAGTTTGCCTAATGAAATAGCAAATCTACAGGAATTGCGCAATTTGTACTTAACCAACAATCCTATTGGTCAGTTTCCGAAGCCACTGATGTGGATGCCAAAACTCAAACGCTTAAGCATCACTTTGGGCAGTGGAGATGAACCAACTATTATTCCTCCAAGCATTCATCAACTCAGCAGTTTAGAAACATTGAGTTTAGAAAACTGTTATTTTGCGCAAGCTCCTACACGTCTAGCTATGCTGACCCAATTAAAACAGTTAGAAGTAAAAAATCTGTATTATAAAGAAAGGGGTAGGTACCTAAAACTAGATAGCACTTTTTTCGAAAAACTGCTACCTAACTGCAAAGTAGTAGAACGATAAGAAATGCCCTATTGAACCAAGTCTGGTCCATCCAAAAAGTCGATTTGAATAGTATCGTCTAGTTCCAATCCAAACAAGGTAGAAGCATCTCCCAAATTCACAGCAATCTCTAAACAGTTGGCGGAGTTAAACAAACAAAGCACCTCTCCTACTGGTACAGAGGCATAATTGGGACTAACGATTGTGATAGGGTCAAAGCGTTTGAAATAAAGTAAGAAAGGACGGTTTTGACAAGCTCTATCAAAAAAGGGCTTATCTATATTCAAGATCACATTACCATAGTTATCTATGTGCACTACAGAGCCTCTTATCTGATCTCCACTAACAATAGGTTGTAAAGAAAAACGCTTTAATAATTTTTCTACAGGCATACCTATCTCATGAAAAGGTCTATCATTTAGAATATGACCAACTGCTTTGGCAAATATATTCTTAATAGAAAAAGCACTTTTATCTTTAGTATCTAACTTATAGACCAACTTTGGCTGCTGAGGGAAGAGCAACGAAAATACACCATTGTCTGGCCCCACAAAATAGTGTTGGTCGTGATAAATAGCTATAAACTCAGGTTGTTCTTGGTATATATTATGAACACCAATAAGATGCACCGTTCCTTCAGGAAAATTTTGGTAAGTATTGCGTACAACAAAAGCTGCTTGAGCTATGCTATAGTTCTTTATATCATGTGTAATATCAACAAATAGTGCTGGTACTCCATAAGAAAGAATAGCTCCTTTCATGGCTCCAACATAATAGTCATGCTGACCAAAATCTGTTGTCAATGTTACAATCTTCATAGGGTTGTTTTATTACTAACTCCCAAAAATAAGAGTTCTATCGAGATTTCGGCAATTCTAGGCATAAAAAAAGGCTACCCACAGGTAGCCTTTTTCTTTTTCGAGAAGAAAGTCTTATTTCTTTTCAGCTTTTAGTGTAGCTATTTCTTTTTTCAAGTCTTCTATTTGAGCTTGTTGCTCTTGCATAGCATTGATCATTACAGGCATAATTTCATGATAGCTCATACCCAAACGCTCCATTGGTTCTCTAGTATAAACATCAGGTTGCTCTTCACTCATTACTCTCCAATCATGTGTTTGTACTACCTCTGGTAATACTTGTTGAACTTCTTGAGCAATAAGCCCTAATTTAACTTCTTTATCGCTATCAGACAATACAGTACTTCCCATTTTGTTACGTTTCCACTTATAAGTTACAGGACGCAATTTCATTATTTCCGCCAACCCATAAGTCATAGGAACAATTTTTTCTTTTTCACGCTCATCTGAAGTTACAATTGTACCATTAGTAGCATAAACATCATCCCAACGTAAAGTAGCAGAACCTAAATCATAAACATTGTCTGCTGAAGGAGAAAAACGATTGTTAATAGTTGTTTCTGACGAAAGATCTAAAAGATATTCAACTGTTCCTATTCCAATAGCAGTTCCTGTTGCTCCAATATCTCTATCAAAATCAGCTACATAGTCTACTACAACACCAGCAACAGTATTTCCATTCCCCCAGTCACTAGTTGCATCTGTTGTACCAAAACGAACTAGATCTTCACTTGCATCAACTACCATAGTAGGATTATCCACTATTAAATCTCCATTATTATCATTCTGAAGGTATAAAGGAGTATTTGTATTGGTAATAATTTCATTTGCATCGAAACGTAAGGCATTCCCTATTTCTAATGTACCAGTATTTGCTGTTCCAGATGCATCATTATTCCATGGCATTTCTATACGACCATTATCATATACAATAAATCGATCTGTGCCATTATCCTGAATTGCAAAATCTCCTGTACTATTCAGGTTAAAGTCCATATTATAGATACCTTGAGTAATAGCTGTATTCTGAATTAATGTCCCGCCCAAACGAATATCATTCGCATTATCAGTAAGACCATTAATAGCAACTACATTTAAGGTTACAGTTCCAGAGTTACCACCACCTGTAAGACCAACACCAGCTGTTACACCAGTGATGTCACCTGTAGGGATAGCTTGAACACCTAAATCTCCATTATTGTCAGCAACTACCATTTGAGTACCACCACCACCAAGATCATCAACACGTACAGTACCATTTTGGAAACGAGCACTAGGAGCAGCTAAAGTAAACGTAAAAGTCATACGAACTTGAATAGCTGTAGCCGCACAACTAAATCCAACATCAGTGGCTGCAGAAGAAGTTACTGAGATTGGCATATTTCCACCTGCAAAAGGAATAGCATTAGCTGTTACATTTTGTCCTGTCAAAACATTACTATAAGCACAGTTTTGCAGCCCTGTATTTAAATTTCCTCCAATTTGTGCTCCATTAAAAAATACTGTGAAAAATTCGGTAGCTGCATCTAAATCTCCAGCACCTTCAATAGTTACAGTTGCTCCAATTGCATTAGCAGGAACAGCTACCGTAGAACCTTGAGTATCCCCATTATCAGCAAAAGTTGTCATAGTTACAACTGCATTGGTTGTTGCTCCTGCCCCAGAACCTATTACATGTAGAGTATGGCTTGGAGCGCCAGTTTTAACACCAATACGATCATTTCCTGCATCTACTCTAAACATATTAGCATCATTGTTAGATTCTATTCTAAAATCAAAATCGCCACTTTGTTCATTAAATACAGATGCTCCATTGCCATGCAATCTATGTTGCATAGCTCCATTTCTATAAATATCTAACAATCCATCATCTCCAGAATCTACAAGCCTAGCCAATATAGTTCCTGCAGTAGTGTTATCTCTCCAATATACATCACTTCCAAAAGCAGCATCTCCATTATCAAATACAGAAAAATGATTGGCTCCTGCATCTTGTACATGAAAATCGCCTGTACCAGTCAAGTTATAATTCATATTAAAAGCTCCTTGAGGAACTGTAGTATTTTCAATCAAAGGATTGGTACCTAAACGAACAGCACCAGTAGCCCCTATATACAGACCATTTTCGGCATCTCTTCTTATTGAAGCTAAATCTACATTCTGATTTCCGCCTCCATCTGTAATAGTTAGGATTGTCCCTGCTAAAGTAGCATTAGTATTATACTCATTTGTAGGATCACTATCTGCATCATTTACTAAAGCCCCTAGGTTGATTGATACAGGATTACCATTCTCTATTCCAAGCGTTAAGGTAGTACCTACCAAAGTCGCACTTGTTAGGTTTTGGTCGTCTGTACCTATACCATCTTGCAATGCGGCTAAGTTAACAGCTACTGGGTTACCATTCTCTATATCAATAGTTAAAGTAGTACCAGCCAAAACTGCACTTGTTAAGTTTTGATCATCTGTGCCTGTTCCATCTTGCAAACCTGCTAAATTTACAGATACAGGATTACCATTCTCTATCCCTAATGTTAAAGTAGTACCTGCTAAAACTGCACTTGTTAAGTTTTGGTCATCTGTACCTACACCATCTTGCAATGCAGCTAAATCTACAGCAACAGAAGTTCCACTTTCAATATCAATAGTTAAAGTAGTACCTGCCAAGGTTGCGCCTGTCAAGTTCTGATCATCCGTCCCAGAGTTGGTAGATAAACGAACCCACTGTGCACCATCCCAATAATAAAAACCAGGAGTAACATCTGCTGCAGTAGCTGTATTATACACCAATAAACTTGTAGCAGGAGCTGCTACAGGAGCATTATTCCCAGTAGCAGTCAAGGCCAATCGAGGTATTAGCACACCTCTATTGTTTGCCACTACATCCAGTGCAGCACTTGCATCTGGGGTTGGTGTATTAATACCTACATTTTGAGCCTGTGCACTATACACAGAAGCAGTCAATGTAGTTACAAATAGTAATTTGTTGAATATTTTTTAAGTTTTTTTAATGTTAGGGATAAAATTATTAAGCCTGTGAATTTAACATTTTTTGAGGATATATAAAACTTTTTCATCTTCTTTACTTCCACAACCACCAAGATACTAACTCCTTGTATTCCAAGCAATTCAAGCAAATCTATATTTAAAACGGTTTAGGCTTCTATAAAAAAAGTAATAGACTTAACCTAAATTAAGGCTAAGTCTATTCTTTTTTATCTATCATCCAAGTCAAAAATTAACCACTTGGTTTGTCTACATCTGTATGATTTAAGTTTCTTGGTGTAGAGTCGTCTATAAGATTAGTGTCTGTATTTATATTTTCTGTATTATTTGCTCCAGTATTGGAATGAATAACGGTAGGCGGAATCACTATGGGAGGTTGAGTGATTGGATTAGCATCACCACCAGCATACTTCTGTACCAACATTTCGAAGACACTATCTCCAAATCGATCACTAAACCCTAGCAAGAAGGATAAAAACAATATAATCTCGGTAGAATTTAAGACTCCTTCTCCATCTGTTTTGACCTCTCCTGTGAATAAAAATTGCCCTGAAATGAGTACCAAATAAAAAGCTGAGCTCAATACAACCCCTTGTACAGGTCGAGTAATTAACCATTTGACAGTATGTCCAAAGTCATGGATAGGTCGTCTATTAAAACGATAAAGCATGGAAGCAAAACTGCCTATAAATCCCCATATAATAACAGCTAAAGGCACTCCTACTACTGGTAACATATATTCTTTAGAGTTTGCCCAAGAAACCCCTACAAGCGAAACAGTGACTATAGCTGCAATCATTGCTAACAATATAAAAAACATAGTCCCCAAGACCATTTTAGTAGTTTGTTGACTTTTGAGTTGGTCCAATTTTTTAAGTCCAAGAATTTCATGTTTATATTCAGCCATTTCATTAAGCAAGGAGATGGTTCGAATAGCTCTATCGATAGTAACACCTTCTTTGTCATTTAGCTTATCCAACTCCAAAAATTTCTCTATTGCAGCCATACTGCTCAAAGCCACATTGGCTTCTTGTTTATACTCAGTATGTCCTATCTGAGAATATACATTTTGCACAAAATTATGGATATGTATAGAGGAATATATGATCTTAGGAAAGATATAGTTAGTGTTTGATATTTCTAACTCAATCTGATCAGCAATTTGCTCTAAATGCTCTCGAACAATAGCAGCATCTTCATGTGGGGCATTACGCTCCAACTTATTAATCTTTTCTAAGATACTTTCATATTTCTTGCTTTGATCTGTATAGTCTAAATCAAGGTGCTTAGCACTACACAACGTATTATTAAAAAGAATAAGGTTATTGATATTCTTACGAACATTTTCGGCTATTCCACTAACTTGATCTACAGCATCCTGATTAGAGATACTTCTTCTGACCTCGCTCATTTGCACCTTTTTTACATTCAGGTTGGCAGGAGCAGAGGTCTGTTGCATCATGTTCATAGGATTATTATTATAGCTGTTGACTATAGACTCTAACTCTGGTGGGATATATCGATTACTCATTGTTTATATAGGATGATAGTGTGAAGTTGATTATCTATTTCTACTTAAGATAAGTATTTTTTTGAGAAAAAAGCACAAAAAAAGGGAGGCAAATGCCTCCCTTCTATATTTTAGGATTAAAGTCATTTAAAACTAATAAATAACTTTATCGTATATAACTTCTCGTTTTATCTTACAATAATTTTTCTATGGAATATTGTTTTCCCAATAGTTAATTGTACTAAGTAAACTCCTTTGCCATATTCCTTTAGAGCTACTTTTCTGTTGAAACTTCCTACAGAAGCATTTACTTCTTCTTCATATAGTTTGCGACCTAAAACATCAACAATTGCCAACTGAGCATTAGATGTTTGAGCATTTAATTCAAAAGAAACAGTTACATCATCATTAGTAGGATTAGGAAATACTTGTAAAGATTGCTCTACTTGGTTCACATATTTCACAGAAATATTAGATGTATCATTTGCAATAAATGTCAATGGTCCAATCCAACTACTAGAGTCCCCACTAGGACATTTACTTCTTACATATACATCATACTCTGTATAAGTTCCCATATTAATAGTAGCTGTTGGGGTCCCACTAGCACTTGTAACACTACCTGTTCCTTGAGTAAAACCAGATGTACCAAATTCAATCTCCCAATCAGTAGCAGGACCATTTTCAGTCCAACCAAAGGTAACAGCACTAAATTGAGGTGCTCCAGTCAAAGGAGTAGCACTTGTTGTATCTAAACCTAAAGGATCAATACATGTAGGACAAATTGTGATAGAATCTCTAGTAATAAGAGTATCAATATAGTGCTCTATAGTTACTTTTACAGTAGATCCTCCATTGGTAAAGGAGAATGTTCCTACATTATTTCCACTAAAAGAAAATGTTCCACAAGCATCATCAGTTGGATTAGCAAAGTTATTAGGATCATCATCCATCAATTCCATCGTATAAATCTTAGAAGGATCTAAATTAACCTCTAGACTTAGAGTATCTGGTGCATTCTTATCTCTACCATTATTTAGTATCCCTGCATTATAGTCACCATTATAAATCTCAGAAGTTCCATCACTCAATTTAACATAGAAATCAGGAGTTCCCAATAAATCTGTACAACCAGAAGATTCCACAATTACTTGTTTCAAAATATAAGGGAAGGTATCTGTAATAACTCTATGATAAATCTGATAAGTAGTATCTGTAGTTGCAGGAGCAGTATAGATAACAGAATCAGGATTCTCAGATGTAGAAGTTACACCATTACCAAAATCCCAGTAATAACTAAATCCAGATGCACCACCACTAGCTATATTATTTGTAAAATTAACCTCTAAAGGATCGCAACCTGCAGTTGTGTCCATACTAAATGTAGAGTTTGTATCTGGCAATACGGTTACAAATAAAGGAAATGTAGTTCCATCTACTTGGTCTGGCAAAGGTGATACTTCTACTGCTAATTCTACTTCTATAAGTACTTCAAAAGTTCCTGATTGAGCAGGTGTACCACAAATAGTAATACATCCATCTCTTGTTTGAGGAGGTGATTCTGTATAATCTAAAGGATTACGGTCTCCTACCCAAGATAAACCAGAAGGTAACCCAGTTACATTTTTAATAGAAAAACGATTGATATTATTGCTAGCTATAGCTGGAGGAATAAGACCTGCAGTATCTAAGGCAGCCAATGGCGCCATAGTATGAGGTAATCTAAAGCTTAATGTATCTATGTAGTAGTGTCCTTTCATAGGAGTCCCTTCTATGGTATCTACATGTATTGTATCTGCTACTGCCAGAATATCTGCTGGCAATGTAATAGAACAGCCTGGACATTGTGCATTTAGGGTGCCCATAGTCCCTACTAAACTGACTAAGACAGCTAAAACAAACTTTTGAAGTTTCATAATAATAATTTTTATCTAATAAAAAATTACAAATAAATAGGCTATAAACAACAAGTACACTATCCCTATAAAAAGGAAAATCCTCATTGTTTATAGCCTTGGGTAACTCTTAATATATCATGTGTGATTATAGCTATAAAAACTATAATTATTACTAGCGTACAATTACTTTCTGGATATCTTTATTCAAGCCATCTGTTAGCTCAACATAATAAACACCTGCAGCAAAGTTGCTTACATCTACAGTCATTTGCTCATTACCAACTACATTGTTTAATTGATGAGAATGAACTTTTGCTCCGATTGTAGAATATACATTAACGGTCAAGTCTGCAGCTTCTTTAGTTGTTACATAAACATGAACAAACTCTCCAGCAGGATTAGGGAAAACCATAAATGCAGTCTCACTTTTTCCTAAACGCTCAACTGGTACAGGAGTGCTACTACGTTTGCTTGGGTTTACACCATATTTCAAGAAATTATTTGATCCTGTTCCACCACAATCTGTAGTAATACTAGTTCCATTTTGGTTAATTGTTTCTAGTACATCTACCAAACTCTCTACAGAAAGAGAAGTATCAGAAAAAGCTTCAAAAATAACCAATACATCACCTAAGTTAGAGATGTCGTTAGAGTTAGTAATACCACGAGCTGACATTGTATCACAAAAGTTTGACAATGCAGTAGAATCATCTGATGTAAAACCTGTAGGATCTTGTGATCTTTGTATCTTAGCTAATGCATCAAAAATACCACAACAAGAAGCCCCGTTACTAGCAAATACTCCATTTATTAAAGAATCTCCTAATGTTTTAACTTGTTGCAAGTCAAAACCTACAGCTACTAAATCAAAAGTATCATTTTCTGCTAATGTGAAACCATTTTTGTTCAATGTATCTGGTATAAAAACACCATCAACAGAAGAACCTAAAATCATGTCTCCATTAGGATCACTTCCTGCCAATGTTCCTTTTTTTAGTATTAAATACTCTGTATTAGGTAAACCTGTAGCTGGAACAGCCAATGTAGCAGCAGAAGTAGGCTCCCATTTTTTTACAACAGTGTTAACACCTGTAGCAACTTCAGGAGCAACAACACCTGTACCACAACAAGTCTTTGCTTGTGCCATAAGGTCATTAGAAAGAAGTAAGGCGAAAGCCATTAATACGTATAAGGCTAAATTTTTCATACTTTATTTTTTTGTCAATATTGTGAATTAAATTAATAGTTGTTTCAATTATATTTTTGCAAAAATAAGTTTTAATCTGATAGATTAAATAAATTTCAAACAATTTTTTTTCTGACATACATATTTACCTATATAACGCAGAAGATGTTGGGCATATTATCTTGTCTTTTTTCAAAACTATCTTCACTGTTTTGCTCTAGATATACCTCAATATATTTATTTTTTTAGTTTACCTACAAACATTTTAACATTCTTTGGTCTATTCCTTCACTTAAAATGCTTATTTTTACAAAATATTGAAATATAGTACGGATATTATAATCAAAAAAAGAATATCACACACCTCAACACCTAAGTCAAAAGAATTTTATATTTTGCCAGAACATAATAGGCAATATTTCTAATACAATTTAAACACCCTGTTTTATATTTATTTGACTTTTATAAAATCACAAAACATAAACAAGGTCTTAGATACCAACACACTACATACATAGTGTATTTTTTTGAATGTTTAATTTTTATTAAAATTCAGAAAAAAGGGCCATTAGGACTCTTTGCTATTTTTTAGGTTTTAGTATAAAATCTAAAAAAGCGTTTTATCTTAGTAGCTGATTATTAGTTAACTTTATTAGTAGGCAAAACTAGTTAACAACTCATAATCAACTATTTATTAAAAACATAGTAACCTATACTAGACCTTATTTTAACTTAACCAAATACGAATTAATTAGATTATGAAAAGATTTTTTGAATTGAAATGGTTATTGGTCATAACTATTTTATCAGGATGGGCCTTAGAAAGCTCAGGACAAGCAACCTTAAAAGGTGTTGTCATGGATTCTGTCAAGAATGACGCCTTACTAGGTGCAGAAATTTATGTAAAAGACAAAGATGGTGCATTGGTCACTGGAGGTACTTCTGATTTTATGGAAGGTGCTTTCAATCTTTCTGTTGATGCAGGAAGTTACAATGTTGAGTTTAAATACATGGGATTTGAGAGCAAAATCGTTGCTGTAGTTCTAAAAGATGGTGAAACAAAAGAACTAACAGTCAATATGGCTGAGGAAGTTAACATGCTAAAAACAGTAACAAAAACAGCAACTCGTTTTGAAACTTCAGTAGGAAAAACACCTATTTCTATTGATGTAGTAAAACCAACTTTGGTGGATAATACTAACGCAACAAAAGTATCTGAGGTAGTAGACAAAGTGCCTGGTGTAACAGTTGTAGATGGTCAAGCCAATATACGTGGTGGATCAGGATACTCTTATGGTGCAGGTAGCCGTGTATTATTGTTGGTAGATGACTTACCATTTTTGGTAGGTGATGCAGGTTTTCCTAACTGGCGCGATATTCCAGTAGAAAACATTGGCCAAATTGAGGTAGTAAAAGGTGCTGCATCTGCAATGTATGGTTCTTCTGCTCTTAATGGTATTATCAATGTACGTACAGCTTATGCTACTGGAAAACCTTTTACTAAGTTTTCCTTGTTCCAAACCTCTTTCATGACTCCTAAGCGTGCTGAAACAGCTTGGTGGAAATACGATAGTCTACAAACTCATGACTATGGAGATGGTCCTGAGACTAGAAATTGTCCAGATAAAACTTGTGATACTATTGCTAGACCTAAATTCTTATCAGGTCGTTCAGGCTATCGCAAACCTATAGAAATAGGTGTTCAGTTTGCACATCGTCGCAAGATTGGAAAATTAGACTTAACTGTAGGTGGTAATTATTTTTACTTTGACTCCTATAGAGCTGGAGAATATGAGCGTAAGTATCGCCTAACAGCTAATACTAGATACCGCTTTAATGAAAAAATGAATATTGGTATTAATGTCAATTTCAATTATGGAAATACAAGTAGCTTCTTCCTATGGGCTAATGAGACTTATTCAGAATTTGAATCATCTCTTGGAATTCCTTTTAGAGTATCTTCACCAGGAGTTGCTTATGGAACCGCTGTAGATACTGCTATTTACATACCTAGAGCTGGTAGTGTTACAGAAACTAAATCTACTCGATTTAATATAGATCCTTTCTGGACATTATACGATAAGTTTGAGAACCGTCATCGTATTCAAACTCGTTTCTACTATGTAGACAACCAAAATGGTAATAACCAAACGAATACATCTCAATTGTTTTATGGAGAGTATCAATACCAACGTAAATTCAAAATCAAATCTGACAAGATTGGAGACATGAAAGTTGTGGCAGGAGCCATTGGTCAATATACCTTCTCTAATTCAGAATTATATGGTAATGCTCAATATCATGTATCTAACTTTGGGGCTTACGCTCAAATAGAACAAGGTTTCTTCAAAGAAGAAGCTTCTGACAATTGTAAACTAAATGTAACTGTTGGTGCTCGTTATGAATACAACACAGTTATAAGTCCAGATTCTATCATTCAGGATCCTGTAAGACGTAATGCTAATGGAGCTCCTTCTAGTGAAGGAACTGTTCCTAAGGTAGTAAATACAAATCCTAAAGCACGAGAAGGGAAGCCTGTATTTCGTGTAGGTTTAAACTATGAAGCTGCTGAATATACATTTATCCGTGCTTCATGGGGACAAGGATACCGTTTCCCTACTATTGCAGAACGTTTTATTGCTACACAAATTGGTTCTGGTATAGGTGCTTTATCTATACAAGCTAACCCTGATTTGAAATCAGAAACAGGTTGGTCAGCTGAAATTGGGATCAAACAAGGTTTCAAAATTTCAGACTGGAAAGGATTTGCAGATGTATCTGCATTCTGGACAGAATATCAAAACATGATGGAATTTACATTTGGAGGTGGAGAACTTGTAGAACCAAGTCTAACAGGGTTGGCGAATAACGAATATCTTTTCTTCCAATCTATCAATACTGGGAATACTCGTATTATAGGTGCAGAGGCCAGCATAATGGGTACTGGACGTATTTTAGGTGCCAAAACTAACGTTATGACAGGTTATACCTTTATTCACCCTCAATTTAAAGATTGGGAGAATAACGATACAATCCAAGCTTTATCATCTAGTGATAAAAACATCTTAAAATATCGCTCTGTTCATACTGCAAAATTTGATGTAGAAACCTTTTTCTTGAAAGAAGATGCGCTTTCTATTGGTTTATCATTCATTTACAATAGTCCAATGCAGGCTGTAGATGGTGCATTTGAAGATTTATTTTATGGTGATACCAATTTCAAAGGCGAAAACAATGTTCAAGATGCTTTTGGAATCAAACACTATAGAGATAATATTAATAAGAGCCAAGCATTCAACTTAGGTGCACGTGTATCTTATAAGTATTCATTCAAAAACAGTGAAGGCAACAAAATTGCTTCTTTAAAACTTTCTTTAGTAGGCAAAAACTTACTAAACCAAGAGTATACTGTTCGTCCAGCATTAATGGCAGCTCCTGCAAGTCTTACAGTACGTGCTGATGTAGAATTCTAATAAAAAATAGATATTTATATATCCTATATCAAAATGCCATTCCTACTACAGGGATGGCATTTTTTTGCACCTATTCAACTCCTTTTTTGGGGAATAAAGCCTAGTGAATTTTTAATTCATTAGGCTTTAGCTTTTTACAAAGCTTTTTTTTGCCTATATTAATGTACCAACATATCTTTTTATGAAAACTTCCTAGTCTATGCAAAAACTAATACTTGCTATCTGTTTCTTTAGCATTAACTATTCATCTATTCTTGCTCAAGTTATTCGTGGTACAGTCATTGACCAATCTTCTAATATTCCTATTGCCAATGCAGATGTTGAGGTACTCAATCTTAGCCCGCGAAAAATGGTTTCAACAGACGAAACAGGAGCTTTCTTATTAGAGGATATACCTGTAGGCCGTCAGCGCTTGCTCATTACTTACCAAAACTATGAGGATCTAGTTATTTCTGAGTTGATTGTAGCTGGTAAAGAAGCTGTTATCACAGCAGAGCTTAGTGAATTGGTAGAAGAGGAGATTACCACCACCACTGACCCATCCATCAAAACACCTAAAGATCGTCGTCGAATTAGAGATCGACGAATGCATGCCAATAACCAAATGGCTACTATTAGTACACGATCTTTTACTATAGAGGAAGTTAACCGTTATGCAGGTGGATTGAATGACCCTGGTCGTTTAGTGGCCAATTATGCAGGTATATTCAACACCGATGACACACAAAACTTTATCATAGCTAGAGGAAATAGCCCTACAGGAGTACTTTGGCGTGTAGATGGTGTTCCTATGCTCAATCCTAATCACTTTGCCACATTAGGCAATACAGGGGCGTTATTTGCTATGCTCAATCCGAATACAATGTCCAACTCTGATTTTTTGAGTGGATCATTTGCAGCAGAATACAGCAATGCTACCTCTGGTATATTTGATATAGGATTACGTAATGGTAATAATCAAAAATATGAGTTCACTGCACAGTTGAGTCTATTGGGTGCTGAGCTAGTGGCAGAGGGCCCTTTTAAGAAAGGAAAATCTTCTTTCCTAGTCTCTTATCGTTATTCTGTTTTAAGCATTTTGGGCGCATTAGGCTTGCCGATTGGAACTGGAGCTGCTCCAGAATATCAAGATTTAAACTTCAAATTCTATATCCCTACACAAAAAGCAGGAACATTTACCATATTTGGTTTAGGTCGTTTTGGAAGAGTTGCTGTTTTAGACGAGGACATTGACCCTAATGATCCTTTTGCTGAACAGGGCAGAGATCTACGAATCCTGACAGGAGGAGGAATGATAGGTATCAAAAATAAGAAGTTCTTGACTCCTAAAACATATCTAAAAACAACCCTTTCTACCAATTATATACAATACAATTCTACTTGGGATTCGTTAGGTTTAGGGCCTTCTTCCACAGATACCATCGCCCACCCTTATTACCTCTCTAACGAACGTACTATTGTACCTGGTCTTTCTTCTACAATCAATACTAAGTTTAACTCTCAGCTGCAGTTAAGAGCAGGAATCGGAGCATATGCTTATTTAGTCAAAATTAATGACCACCTAGTAAGCCCTTATCTCCAAGAATATCAATTTGACAATTGGTTGTTTCATACAGAAGGCTTTATACAACTTCAATATAAAATATCGAATCGCTTAAAACTAACAGGTGGTCTTGCAGGACAATATTTTAGTACAGGAAAGCAAGCTTATGCTATAGAACCTCGTGTTGCGCTCAATTGGTACCCAGGAAGGCGTCATGCCTTCAGTATTGGTTATGGATGGCATAGCAAACTTCCATCTTTTGCCTTCCTCTTCTATGTTGAGCCTAATGCAGATAACACCATCAATAATTCTAACTTAGACTTAGGTTTTTCTAGGAATCATCATTTAGACATCAGTTATGATCTCTTGTTTGCTAAAAATTGGAGACTGCAAACAGAAATTTATGGGCAATACCTTACTAATATTCCTATAGAACAGACTTCTAGTAGTTTTTCAGGCATCAACTATGGTGATTTCGCTCAATTCCCCCGTATTACCAACCTTACCAATGAAGGTATTGGCTACAACTATGGGGTAGAGCTTACACTCCAAAAATTCTTTAGTCAAGGTTTTTATGGTACTCTTTCGGGCACCTACTTTCAGTCTAAATACCAAGGAAGTGATGGCATTTGGCGCAATACGGTCTACAATGTACGTTATATTACACAGTTAGTGGCTGGAAAAGAGTTCAAAATAGGTAAGCGTAAACGTAACTTAATCACTATTGATTTGCGAGTGAACCATAGAGGAGGACGTCCTTATGTTCCTATTTTATTAGAAGAGTCTAAAATAGCAGGACAAGAAATATTAGACTATGATCGTCCTTATGAAATTCAAGCTAAACCTTATACTCGAGTAGATGTAAAAGTAGGGGCTCGTTTCAATGGTCCTAAAAATAAACTATCTCACTATTTCTTTATAGATGTGATGAATGTTGCTAATCTATCTAACGAACTTCAACATATTTATGATCCAATTTCTAAGACAGAAATCACTAGTTATCAATTAGGGATCATTCCTAATATTTTCTATCAATTAAGATTCTAATCCTAGAAATAAGTAGCCTAAGTCTACAGATTGAGATAAATTGCAAGCATTATAAATAAGAAAAGAAAGTAATCAAAATACAGATCCAGAAGGCTGAATACGATAAGTTGTATTCAGCCTTTTCTAATGCCTTAGCTCAAAACAGAAGCGGCTACTTACATAAGTAAGTAGCCGCTTCATTTATTTTATATCAAACGTGATTTACGCTTCAGGATTTTCGTCTCCTTCTTCAGTAGTTTCTTCTTCCACTACTTCTTCTTTCTCATATTTGATAGAGTCCAAATCTTTTGTAGTATCTACAACTACTGGAGTTGCAATAAATACAGATGAATATGTACCCACTAATACACCTACCAACAAGGCAAATGCAAATCCACGGATACCATCTCCACCAAATACAAACAAGATAAAGATTACAAAGAATGTAGTTAAAGAGGTAATTACTGTACGACTTATTGTGTTGTTAACCGCTATGTTCACAACCTTCTTAATTGGTTCATTTTCCATATTGGTTGCCGTCTCACGTATACGGTCAAATACAACCACCGTATCATTTATCGAATAACCAATTACGGTCAGAATAGCTGCTATAAACGCTTGATCTATTTCTAATGAGAATGGCAACAATCCTTTGAAGATAGAGAACATACCCAATACAAAAATAACATCATGCAATAGGGCTGCTACTGCACCCAAACTAAATTGCCATTTGCGGAAACGGAAGAAGATATATCCAAAGATCAATAATAGTGATAAGATAGATGCCAAGAATGCAGATTGACGAATATCATCCGCAATAGTAGGTCCTACCTTACTTGATGCACTAACATAAAAATCATTAGCTGTAGTATTCTTCTCGTTAGGCTCTCCTGCTTCAAACTGATCATAAGTTGTTTCACCACCAGAATATTTTTGAGCTCCTTCATATAACTTAAGCATCACTAAAGAATCTAATTCTTTAGGTTCCCATTTTTCTGACTCTTGTAAGAAAGAAGTAGTTACTTTTACTTGATTACCTTCATTAAAAGTCTTGATAATCGTTTTATCAGCACTTTCAACATCCTCACCCAATGTTTTGAAAGATGCAACTAAATCTGTTTTGAACTTATCAACATCTACATCTTGAGCAAAAACAACAGTGTAAGAACGTCCACCTTTCAGGTCAACTCCCAACTCAAATCCTCTAGTGAACATAGAAGCTAAACTAGCTACCAAAATAACACCAGAAACCATATAAGCTATCTTACGTTTGCTAACAAAATCAATTTTTGTATTAGCAAATACATTTTTAGACCAACCAGACCATACTGAGATTTCTTTTCCTTTTCCAGCCCAATAGTCAAACAATAAACGTCCAACTAATACTGCTGCAAATAAAGAACACAATACACCAACAATCAATACTGTTGCAAAACCTTTAATTGGACCTAAACCATATTGGAATAATACTGCTGCTGTCAATAAGGTAGTAACGTTGGCATCCACAATTGCAGAATACGAGTGTTTGAAACCTTGTATGATGGCTTCTTTCCAATCTACGCCACCACGCAACTCCTCACGAATACGCTCAAAGATAATTACGTTAGCATCTACAGCCATACCAATTGTCAATACGATACCAGCAATACCAGGTAATGTTAGTACAGTACCTAAAGAAGCTAATGTTCCAATGATAAAGAATACATTTAGGAACAATGCCAATACTGCTATTAAACCTGCAAAGGAATAATAACCTAACATAAAGGCTAATACCAATATGAAACCGATAAATAGAGAAAGTAAACCAGCATAAACGGTAGCAGCACCTAAACTTGGTCCTACAATAGCTTCCTCAATAATCTCTGCTTCAACAGGTAATTTACCAATACTCAAAATATTAGCTAAATCCGTTGCTTCTGTTACAGAGAAATTACCAGAAATTTGAGTATTCCCGTTTGGAATTACTTCGTTTACAACTGGTGCAGAATATACTCTATCATCTAAAACTACAGCTACTTGCTTGTTAACATTTCGCTGAGTCATTTTTTTCCATTCTTGAGCACCAATATTATCCATGCTCAAAGATACTGCATATCCACGGCCACCTTGGTTAGATGTAGGGAATGCAGAAACGATGCGCTCTCCTTGTAGAGAAGATTCAGCTTTCCCCTTAGTGTTTAAAGCATAAACTACAAAGTAGCGGTTACCATCTTGTCCTTTAAATGGTTTAGCATCCAATGCAAAACGAACAGATTTAGGTAATACTTTTTTGGCATCTTTTGAATTCAATAAGCTAACCAAAGTATCTGCCTTGTTCACATCTACTACACCAATAGTTGCAGTAGCTTCGCCAGTATAAGGAGACATTAAGTTAAACAATGGACCATAATCTTCATCCTCAAGACTATCAATAGGAGTATCTCCAATTTGTTGGAAATCATTACCTGTAGTATCCGTTTCAGTACTGTCACCTTCTGGAGTTTCAGGAACAATAGGAGTATTAGTAGTATCTTGCTCTGGTTTAGGAGTCTCCTTAGCATATTTCTTTTTCAAAACCGTATTCAAACGATCTAAAGCAGAAAGAATCTCGTTATTTTGGTACAATTCCCAAAACTCTAGATTTGCTGTAGCTTGTAAGTATTTACGAGCACGTTTAGGATTACGTACACCAGGTAACTCAACCGTAATACGGTCAGTACTTGGATCTAAAGAAACTATAGGTTGAGCTACACCAAACTTATCAATACGCTTTTTGAGCAATTGGTAAGTATTTTTCACGGTAGCAGAAGCTTCTACACGAATAGCTGACAATACTTCCTCATCTGTAGAGTTTAACCCTATATCTTTTAGCTTATTGCTAATAGTAAAGATAGTTGCTAAACGCTTACCTGTGTTTAGCTTAGCATATTCCTCACCAAACAAGGTTACAAAATCAGATTGAGTATTCTTTTGCGCTGCCTTAGCTTTAGCTAATGCTGTTTGCAATCCAGAGTCACTACTTTTTCCAGACAGTGCGTGGATCAAATCGCTCAACTCTACTTGCAAAACTACACTCATACCACCTTGCAAATCTAAACCCCAAGCTAATTGCTGACGTTGTAGTTCTTGGTAGGTATAATCTTTCACTAGAGGAATACTGAACACTACTTCTTCCGAAATAGAATCTAAGTATTTTTGGCGAGCTCGATCGAAAGCTACCTGATGATCATTAGGATCACTAATATTAGCTGCTGCTGCATTTGCATATGCTTCTGCACTGCTTTCCACTCCTTTTGTAGGGAACCAAAGCATGAATTGATAGGCAACTACCGCTAACATTATAAAAGTAAAAAACTTAATTAGGCCTTTTCCTTGCATCACTTATAAGATTAAATTTAACTACTTATGGTTAGATATTCTTTTGTTTTTCAATCATTTGCACTTATAGGGTGCTAACAATTTTGGACAAATTGAGTGCAAATATAGAATTTTTTTATCATCTAGGAAATTTTAGAGTAGGTTTAAATAAGATTTTACGACGCTCCAAACAGAGTTTAAGCTTTTCTTAAGTTTTGTAAACTACCCTTTTAGAACAACCACCTCTATCTTCGAAAAAGAGGATTTAGTCTCCTTTTACAATCTCCAATTATTAGAATACGTTTATCTCTAGCTCCAACTCAATTCCAAATTTTTTGTATACAGAATCTTGTATAGTTGTTGCTAATGTCCAAATCTCTGCCCCTGATGCTTTTCCATAATTTACCAATACCAATGCTTGGTTTTTATGTACACCAGCATCCCCATTTCTATATCCCTTCCACCCCGCTTCTTGAATCAGCCAACCAGCCGGAATCTTAATTCGCTGATCATCTACTATATAGTGTGGCATCTTAGGATACTGCATTTCTAGCAACTCAAAAGCCATCTTATGAACTATTGGATTCTTAAAAAAAGAGCCTCCATTTCCTATTTCTGTAGGATTAGGTAGTTTTTTTGTTCGGATAGCTACGACAGCATCACTAATTGCTTGGGCGGTTATTTTTTCTCCACCTTGAGCAACAATTATATCTTGGATAGCTCCATAAGAGGTATTAAACTTAGGTAGTTTGGACAATCTCAAATACACTTGAGTGATATATAGTTTAGATTTCCATTCTCGCTTAAACACACTATCTCTGTATCCAAAGTCACAATCCTCTTTTTCGAAGATTTTGAACTCTCCTGTTTCTATTTCTACAGCCTCCAACCGTTCAAAAACATCTTTGAGTTCCACCCCATAGGCTCCAATATTCTGAATAGGTGCAGCTCCTACTGTACCTGGAATCAAAGAAAGGTTCTCGATACCACACCAACCTTGAGCGATAGTCCAAAGTACCAATTCATGCCAATTCTCTCCTGCTCCTACCTTTATTAACACAGAATCTTTATCTTCCTCTACTATAGATTTTCCAGCTATTCGGTTTAGTAGCACTCTACCTGCAAAATTTTGTGTAAACAGAATATTACTCCCTCCTCCTAAAATCAACAAAGGCAATGTAGTTTGAGTGGCTTCTATCAAGTCCTCTGTTGTTTCTACCACTGCCCATTCTGCAGCTTGCACTGCTATCCCAAAGGTATTGTATGCTTGTATGTTATAATTTTCTTCTATAATCATTGTTAGTTAAATTTATGCTTCAAAAAGCAACTCATCATAAGGACAAATAATTTCAAAGCCCAGTTGCTGGTATAAATCTATAGCAGCAAAATTACCTGCCTTTACATTCAAACCTATATGATCTACTGTTTTCAATAAGTTTTGACAAAGTTTGAATAGAACACTTCGCCCATAACCTTTTCGCCTATAATCTGGATGTGTTGTAAAATTGCCTAAAGCAGCCACCTTGTATTGAGCAGAATAACTATGTATTCCTCCTATACTGACTAGTTTTTTGCCATCAAAAATACCATAATACTGCTGAGTCTCTAACATTCGATCATTAAACCACGAATCAGGGTAACTCTCCTTGAACAATTCGTTGATTTGTGCTAAATGTTGAAAATCAATGGGTTTTACCTTGTCTGTAGCTATTGTACTTTGGGAAGGCAATCCCTTGACTAAACCCATTTTTAAATGTGTTCCTTCAAAGGTTGTTTTATAGTTTTGGGTCAGTATATCATAACTATTGGGGGTCAGATGAGCATAAAACCGTTTAGGCAGAAGATATTTAATAGCACTCAAATGCCTTTGTAGTAATTCTACATCCTCTCCTAATCCTAAAAGCACTGGCAAGTCAGTTTCTACATACAACAAAAACACCGAAGCCAACTTTCCTTCTTGCCAATAGCCGTACCAAATAGTGTGCTTCCAAAAAAAATTGTCTAGATCGCCTATACTATATATATGTGTATAGATATTTTGTCTACAAAACTGTTCTATGAGCTTCCGATCATGCAAAATAGTATACATAATACTATCTATTGTACATGAGAACACCTCCACAGAGCGTCAGACAAACGACTAAGGCAGTCCCTGCTCTAATAGAGAATCGAATCCCTTTCGTAAAAGTTAAAATTTCTTTTTGTAGATTTGGATACTTTGGTAAGATCTCCTCTTTTAAGAGTGCTTGATCAAAAATATGTGCACTTTCAAATTCTACCCGGTTGCGCACCAATACTTGATAAGCCCCAAATACTTTCCAACGTACATAAAAGGTGATGACCAAAATCCCTGCAAAACAGATAATAGTCCCTGCAATCAATATATTATCTAACATGGTTTATTAATATTTTAATACCCTACTATTTTACCCCGTAAAGCTAATCATTTTAGTATAAAAAGATAAGTATAGGCTTTGTTTTAAAATCTATACTAACCTATGTTATTTTATTAGTGTTAGAATCCTATTAAATTTAGGTATGTTACAATAGATATTAATATAAAGTCTTTATATCCCTAAATTATCATGGTTACAAAAAAGCATACATCAACAAGTTTTCAACACTTAGTCATACTGTTTTCACTAATGTTATTTTTGAGTGCTTGCCAAAATGCTTCTCCTGCTATAAAAGCTAAAGAAGAAGCACTAGCTTTCATGTTTCTTTCCTCTGTGGGAATAGGTTGTTTGGCTATAGCTATTCTTATACCCCATGTTATTTCCCAAGCTTCTAACAACTTAGAAACAGTAAGTACAGCTAGCTTTTTCACATTTTTTCCTCCTTTATTTATTTTGCTTTTTTGGGCTTTTCAACTAGCTACTACATGGCTTTCATCCAATGCGTATGCCTATGGAGAAGGGTCTTTAGTTATTGTTGGTTTGTTTAGCGTAGCAGTAGCTGCTTTTATTTCCATAAACCTACAAATCAAGGATAAGTTAGCTATACTTCGTTCTCAGAAAAATATAAAATATTCCTACAATGATGAAGAGGATGAAGAATATGAGATTATCTGGAAAGAAGAGGAATAATAAAAGAGCTGCTCAAGTCTAATTTGATAACATAGGTTATTTTTACTTCAAGTAGTTTTTCCTAGCTTTAGACCAAACTTAAACTAAACAATTATATACTATGAAGTTATTAACCATATTACTCTCTATTTTTATTAGCTCCAATATTTTTGCTCAGCATGATTATAGCGATGAGTTTAAAATCTTTTTGGAAAGATCCGAAATTAGCTTGACGGTATTGGATGGATATAAACTAGAAAAACAAGTTGCTAAACCCAATGTACATTACCTTTATTTCTACAATTCTAATACAAAAACAGGTATTCATTATAGAATTTTACCGATTACGGAATACATGAAAGGCAACTCCAAGAAAAACAAAAAGAGTGCAAAAGAAAAAAAGGAAGAGAAAGAGAATATGTTTCATCCTAACAACTCTTACAAGATGACATTTGACATGCTTCTGATGAAACAAAATAGTCAAAAAGTAATGAGCACAATCCCAATGCGAGCTAAAGATTTATCTGGGATTTTTCATGCAGATTGGGGAGTATCATCAGGTGTCGCCACCCATAATAAACCTGGAGAGGAAGGTCCACTTCGACAAGGTTTTTCTATCCATAAAAAAGATGTTGCCACCATCATTGTGTTTGTTAGTGGCTTTGAAGAAGAAACACTTTTTAATGAGTTTATGAATACGATGGTTAAAGTATCGTTCAAAAAAGAAGATTAATAAAAAAACATAAGTCATCCCGAATTTTTAAAAATGTAGTTTTTATCGGGATTTCAAGATGTCTAAAAACATAAAAATAGGACAGGTCATTATATATGGCTTGTCCTATTCTATATACTAAACCCTCGATGTTTGCACAGTCCTAGTAATTTTTCTATAATCTAACCTCTTGGCTAAATACCATATTTACTAGCTTACAGAAAATTCGGGATGACTTATGTTTCTCTGTTTTATATGAAGTTATTTATTAGAAATATCTTGCTTGCTTCATTTTTCTCGATTTTTTGTACTGTATGTGTACTTTTTTATCCTTAGGATACTTGATAGAGAAGCCCATTTTGAATTCCTTATTTTTCTTGGCTCCTAGCGTAAACTGCCAAGTCAGCACACCTATTTCTGGATCATAATCTGCATCTGATTTTTCATCAACAGTTATAATAACCTCCTTATCATTAGAAATAGGAACTTGATCCTGAATCTCTATAGTAATTGCTTTAGAATGGTTGTTGCGCACATTGATCTGATAAGCCATAGAAGCTTTCTTTTGAGAGCCAAACAGTTGTTTTTTAGCAGATCCTTTTATTTTGGTACGAGTCACTACTACATCTGCATCACGGCCTAAGGATACACTCAAAGTATCACTCAAGTTACGAATATCGATATAAGACTGACCAATATATTTACCATCGTTGTAAATATTGACATTTCCACTTACTAAATCTAAATCTTCCCAACCTACTACTTGAGCCATGAGGAATGCATCTTTATCCAACTTTGGTACTGCATAATACTTGTAGGTAGTTGGTAGCTTAAATGTATTGATATCTACAGAATAAGGCTTACGATCTGAAGGAATTGTATACGGTTTTTCAATTTCGAAATCTGCATTAAACTCAGGAACATCGAGAGTTGCCTCTACTATAGTTGGTCCACTATTATTCTTATTTTTGACATAATCTCGATACTTATCTGTGTTATAATCAATTCCTTTTTGATAATCATCACCCAATATAGTCTGTACTTCTTGTTCATAAACACCATTATCCAAATCTATATCTATTCGCTGTTGCTGAGCTGGATAACTATTGTTTTTATTAATATTAATATTGATGTTAGTTGCAATATGGTCAATATTAGAATAAGAGTCTAAATTCCAAACGGTAAGACAAGGTTGAACCATGTTTTGCAATGGATCTGCAGTAGATAAGGTCAATTTTACATTTTCCCAGTCAACACCTGTATTATTATAAGCCAAGCCTCTATACCCTAAGTCAATAGGCTTATTAAAATCGCCTGCCTCTAAGTCATAAATAGCAGCCCAACCTGCATCGCTTACTACATAACGCAAGTCAATAGTTGTTGATGTATTTTTATCCGTTTCCACCACTAAGTGTACTTCAGCTGTTGGTCTATGGTCAGAGTTTATTTCTCTAAGTTGTAGTTTCAAGTCTAAGAGTTCACGACCAGATTTTTCCAATTTTTTTTGAAGTTTGCTTAATGCCTTATTGATCTCAAAATTTCGACTGCGATAAAAATCTGCTGCAGCACTTAGTTCAGCAACAGTTAAGTTGCTATTGTTGCCTTTGATCGAACGATTTTGTTGCAACATATTTTTCTCTTCATAGTAGGCATTTTTTTCGTCTGAAAGCAGATCCATAGTTGTACGCACTTGGTCTATAGAATCTCGGATACCCTTAGCTCTAGGACTATCCTTTCTGCGTTCCATAAAATTGGTCTCATTGCTCACCGAAAGAATCTTGACGCCACTACTTGCTGAAGCCTGAATAGTTTGATAATACATTTTGGGTGATAAATTGGTAAAAATCAACTGGTGTCGTCCAGGACTTAAATTCAAAGTATGATTCCGAATAATTTCGGCTCCATCTAAGTGTAGTTTTACAGCATCAATATCTGTTGCTATTCGCTGTTCTTTTACTTGCCCCATTGCTTGTGCTATGGTGAACCAAGTAATTAATAAAAACATTGTTTTTTTCATAAATGTAAGATTTGGTGGTGAGCAGATTGGATTGTTATTCAATGGTCTATTTAGGGTACTGACTTATTTATAATGCTTTGTATTTATTACTTCCAAGGATATTGTGTATCTCTAAACACTCCTTTATATTTGTCATCTGTAATTTCTTGGCCATCTTCAGATACTGTAAAAGTATAAGTATCCCCATACATTGACTCAATAGTTATTTTATTCCCAACTTGTTCGTAAGTTCCTCCATCCATTATATCACTCCCACTCCATATAAAACTCACCTTATTTTCTGTAGCAGAAAATTCAAAGCTCCCTCTTTCTCCACAGCCTTCGCAGCCTGACATAGATTTTTCCTTTGTGGGTGCGCCTACAAACTCTTTTCCAGCCACCTTAATTCCTTTATTTTTAATCTCTGTAGTAGTAGTGGTGGTAGATGTACTAGTACCAGATACATTAGAGGTATTGCACCCCATCATAGCGATCAAACAAAATACAACAAAAATATACTTTCTCATTTGGTTATTTTTTAGGCCTATAATTTACTAATAATTTCTTGTAGTCAAGCTCTAGTTTATAAAGAGATGCAAAACAATTCAAAATAGTTGTCTCTCCATAATTAAGGAAATCTTAAGGTCGTCAATTTGGGTCAAAATTTGCTTATTCTCCATAGAATATGTATTTTAGAGTGTACAAGAAACCAATAATTTATGCTAAACTTTTTTTTACTTTTTTCCTTATCCATATTTTTCAGCACCTCTGTTTATAGCCAACATGAGGTCGATCAGGAAACAATAGGACACCTACAGGGGCGTGTTTCTGATCATTCTGTAGGTGATGTTGTTCCACACGTAAATATTCGATTGGAACTGGATGGTGCCTTGGTCAAAAACACTAAAACTAATGCAGATGGGGATTATTCTTTTCGAGAGATAGAGGCAGGTTCTTATGATTTGGTTGCTCAATCAATGGGCTACCCTCCCTTAAAAATAAAAGGATTACAAATTGATGTAGATGCTATCCTAGAACTAGATTTAGCTTTTCCTGGAGAGACCTTCGATCAAGATACTGTTGTTTATACCTTTGAAGAATTGAATACCACCAGCTTGAATAGCTCTGCGTCTAAAAAGAAACCTGCTTGCAAAAAACAAAGCAAGGCATTACGTCGCCAGCAACGTGCAGCTAAACGCTTGAATTAAAAATTTGGAAAAACTTTCTGAAAAGGAGTTTTATTCACATGACTATCAAGCCATCCTTCATAATTAAAAAATGCTAAAAACTCTCGTTCTTCTCGCTCTTCTAGAGTATCTACAAATGCCAAATAAGTTAATCTAAAAGCTCTAAAAGCGTCTAGATGTTCCGGTTTAGAAAGGTTCACTAGCTTCAGTAAAAAAGACAGTAAAAGTTGTTCAAACTTGAACAGGATATTCTCCTTTCTCAATTGCCTTTTTATAGCCTGTAACATATGTGGAAGTAAGAGCATCTCCCCTTTTTCGTAGTACAAAATAGCCTTGAGTAACATTGCTAACCCCTGCAAACTGTGTATGCTTTCCTCCATTTCCTCCAAAACCTTATCTACATAAACCAAAGCATTATTAAAATCTTGCATTGCCCAAAAGTTAAGGGCTATATTTTTATAAAAAGACAATTTTAAATGTGGAGCTACAGTAGTCCATTCTAGGTCTTGTGCTAATGCAAAATCTCTAGCCATTGCAAACCGTTCTTGCTTGATAAATAATTGATGCTTAAGTACAATTACACCAGCCTTCATTCTATATTCCTTCTCTTCATTCATTATCTTTTCAAGCTGTTCTATCAGCATTGTTAAAGAATCTATTCCATCTACACTTGTAGTATTGTTAATTGCTGAAAATAAAGAAGGGTTTACAAATCGTTTGTATTCTTTTCTAAGTTGAGGGCTAGCAGTCTGTACTTCTGTCACGATTTCCATCCAGTATTTTTTAGCCATGGGTTTATCTCGTTTATAACTTTCTAATATTGCACGAAGTTGTAACCATGCTAATTTTGCGCCTAAGCTTTTCCATTCATAAACTTCATACTTCTTTAGTAAGCTCATCCAAGTTTGTATAAATTCTTTTTGATTGCGAGCTACACTATTTTGTATAGTAAATACAAAGTCTGAGAAAAACTGCCACCAAGTCAAACTTTCATGGAGAGCAGCCATTTCTTTTTTGCCATTTTCTTTTTTCTGCTCAAAATCAGTTCGACTAATATCCTTATACCGAAGGTTGATATTCTCTATCCTAAACCACCAATAGTTGACCAAGGGCAGCATCAACCATTTTTCTCGTTCTTGAGCATATTTCTCTAAGGCCAAGACCAATTCTTTAGCTTCCAAAATCAACCCTCTTTCAAACAATAATTCTACTTGTTTTATACCATCTAGCAGATAAGTATCAGAGTTTTTTTGAGTTTGTTGTAGCTCTAAACTTTGTAAGATTAGTTCATACAAATAAGTCTGTACAGCACTCAAATTTTTGATGCGGCTCAATTGCTTTTTATAAGCTTTGACATCCACCTTTTTCTGCTTGTCTAAGTAATCAAACAACTCCAAATATTTATCCCCTCGCTTATTACTATTGGTACAAAATAGCTTAAAGTATCGCTTCTCTGACTTTGTCATCGATTTTATCAATCTAAACAACTTAGACACTGTAATCCTAAACAACATAAACCGCTATTTATCAAAAAATTAAAACCCAAAACACACTAATTAACACTATAAAAATAATGAATTTTTCATTTTAATCAGTTAGTCTCAAATATTATTATGCACAACTAGGATAATTCCAACTAACTTTTAATTAAACGTTTATGAAATACATTTATATACTCTGCCTATTGTTCGTAGGATTCAGTAGCTCTGCGACAGAATACTACTGGAAAGGTGGTAGTGGAGATTATAACGATCCCAATATGTGGTGGTTATTTAGTTTTAATAGTGGCCAAACCGCTTTGCAGGCTCCCATTTCTACGGATAATGTACATTTTGGTGCAGCTGCATTTACAGCCCCTGGCGCAATTATAACTGTTAATAGCAATGCCAATTGTCATGATATGATTTGGGACAATACTATTCCCTTAGCCAATACGCCACAAGTAACTGGAGCCAACACTATTCGCCTAGATATCTATGGATCTATAGACTTGGCAACTAATATGGATTGGCAATATAGAGGTACTATCCGATTTAGATCTATAGACACCTTAGAAATACTTCAAACTAGAGGACATGTTTTACACACAGCCAATCTATATTTTCAAGGCACAGATAGTACAGAATTTAGATTGATGAGTGAGCTTAACATGGGAGATTTTAGCATAAGTGTGTATAGTGGTATTCAACTAAATGCTGGTTATCTAAATGCAAATGGTTTTGATATGACTATCAATTGCATGAACATAGGAAGAACTACTGGCGTTTTGGACAACTCTATTGGCCTCAACTTAAATGGAAGTACAGTAACTCTCTATAGGGGTTGGTGGGTTGCAGTAGGGCTTAACAAAGTACACACTTTTGACCTCAATAACTCACATATTCATTGTATCAAAGGTGGAACATATTGGAAACTATACTGGGGAACAGATTTTCAATATGATACTATTAGCACCTATAACAGTTCTTTTAGAGCTACTAAACCTTTAATCAATCATTTATATTCTTATGGTTTTTTACAGTTCTATAGCAGTGCACAACCAATTATAGAAAACTGGACAATAGGAGGCAATACCCCACTAATCGAATTCTATTATGGTAATAACTGGGTAACCGTAGAAAATATTTACATGCCTAATGAATGTGATAAGTATGTTCCTATTGAGAAACGAGCTAATCCTTCAGGAACTCAGAAACTCATAAAAAAATCCATTAACGCTAATCTTAATCTAGACAAGGCAATACTCCAAGGTATTGACTGTGATACTACAAACAATAGAACATACACTGTAACTAATGGAGTAGATGCAGGTGGCAATTCCCAAAATTGGCAGTTTATAGTATCTAATGGATTAGACATGTATTTCAGAGCAACAACCAATAATCTTTGGTCGAATCCCAATAATTGGGAAATATGGGATGGCAGCAACTTTTTGCCTAACTCAAGTGGTTGTTTACCTACCCCTCCTGACAATGTCTTTTTTGATAACTTATCCTTTACAACTTCAGATACAATTGTCTTAGTCGATTCTATTTCCTACTGTCACAATATGTATTGGTTTGATAATGTACGATTGGGCAGCTCTATTCTACTCCAAGATGATCTAAAAACATTTGGCTCTGTAAGATTAAGTAGCAACATGGCAACAGTTGTAGGCTCTACTACATGGAATTACCCTCATACTTGGAATTTTTATGGTAAAGATCCAGACACTATTATAACAAATGGTATCGAAATACAAGCAGCAATGAATATTCTGCCATACAGCTATTATTATTTGGCCGATAATCTTACAGGGTTTAGGTTAAATGGTTATCCAACCTCAAAAGTTCATGCTAAAAATATAGAAATTAGAGTAGCTGTCATGACTTTAGATAGTGGTTATTATGATAGTGTTTATGTCTGGCTCAATGCTTTCTCGGGTGGATCTAATATGGATTATCAAGGTACCACAACTTATGAATTTGATCCAGCTAATGGTGTTAGTCAAAATTACTTCTACGCAAGTGGTTTTTTCTATCATGGTCATTATCGCATGCCTAATGTTATTGTAAACAAACATTTTACACCAGGTGGTGGCCCAGCAGCTGTTACCATTGAAGGAGATTTAATATTCAAAGAAGGCTTATATGGTGGTGAGGTTATATATGTCACAGGTACTATGCCTCTATATAGTGGTGACATTTATGTCACTGCAGGATATGACTATACATTCACAACTGCAAGTACCTTGACTGCTGCAGATACACTGCATGCCATTGGTAACTGTGTAGAAACGATCAATTGGTCAGCTGCGGCACCAATAACAGTTAGTTTTGGAGCTACTGATATTCAATACAATTTTATTAGAGGGTGGAATAATACAGGAAGCTTAATTACTGCGAATAATTCTATAGATGGAGGAGCCAACACCAATGTTGATTTTCCATCAAGTACAGGCACTACTTTCTATTGGAGAGCTAGCTCTATAGATGCAACTGATTTTGAGGGAGACTGGAATGATCCTACACACTGGACAACCAATCCTAATGATTTGGTGGGTATGAATAGTTGTTTGCCTACTATTGCAGATACTGTTATTTTTGATAGTCTTTCTCGCTCTGTCAGTAGTAATGGATGTACTATTTCATCTTTAGCCTATTGTAATACCATCATATCTAAAACTAATATTTTGCTAAATGGGAATAAGCATTTCTATATAGCTAATAGTATTATTCTGGAAGATTTGGGTACTACATGGGCCCATAGTGGACAACTGTTTTTAGTTGGAGCTTCGACTTCATCTATCTTGCATACTAATAATATATACATCAATAGTTCTTGTATTTTTATAGATAATAGTCTTGGGTCTTGGAATCTAATGAGTGAGTTTCAGTCAAAAGGAGGTTTAGTCCAGTATAATGGTAATTTCACTACCAATGGGATCAACTTGACCATTGGAGGCTATCATCATCATGGAGGACATTTTGATTTTGAAAATTCTCTAATTACAATCTCTACTCTTAGCATTCCGAACACTGTTGGCTATTATTGGGTTCCTTGGAGACAGGTAGCAGGAACGCTTAATTCTACAAATAGTAAAATCATAAGTTATAGTCAATTCCATTCCGGAAATGAAAATTATGCACATGTGCAACTAGGTGATATACTTTGTAGCTCATGCAACCACAGTTTATATCAAAGTGGTACTTTTGGTCGTTTAGATATATTAGGTAATGGTACATTTAGAAGTAATAATACTATAGATACTCTAATATTACATGGGGGTAATTTCTATTACTTGTATGCCAATACTACACAGACCCTAAGTTCACCTTATGGTGTAATAGAAGTTGCAGATGTTGGGCCTGGTCAGTTTGTGAATGTAGAGTCCAGCATAGATGGTCAAAAAGCTTACTTCCACAAAGAATATGGACAAGCCTTTTGTGTAGATTGGATAAAAGTAAAAGATAACGAAGCTACTAAAGGTACACCTATAGCACCTTGGATTACGGATCATTCTATGCTACAATTCGAAACAGGAGAAAATAGTGATAATATTGGAGGAACAGCTACAGGCATTTGGGCGTTTGACATGCCTCCTATCCTAACCGTTGCAACAGCTCATGCACCAACCATTGACTTTTGTGCAGGAGATACCACCATTTATGTACCTATTACTATGACAGGAACGTACCCCTACTCTATTATTTATAGCTGGACAAACATTTGGGGCGACACTGGTTTAGACACAATTGTGGTAGTAGATGATGATAGTAATGTCTTGACTCCTTTTGTTTATAATTTAGAATTGCATCCTTATACTACAACTACTTATTCTCTAGATATAGCAGCATTACGTTGTGGTGGTCGCAATTTTGGAGCACCTATTACTTCTGTTTTAGCACAGTTACCTAAAGACACTTTAGTTGCTCAAGATCGTAATGGTAGCTGTGTATTGAACAACAACTCTGTTTGGGCACATTTTGTAGATGAGGTAGAGCAAAAACCAATGTTATCTATACTCGATTCTACTGGCATTACTGATAATTCAGCTTTAGGATTGGTTGATGCGCAAACCAATTTTGATGCAACTATACAGTATTGGAATGGGAAACCTTATTTGCCTCGACACTGGAAGGTAGATGTAGCTAACAATGGCCCTGGAAAAGTTCGTTTATACTTTACACAAGCAGATTTAGACAAACTAGAAACGCATACAGTAGATGATAATATTGATCCTGCCACAGAATTGATTTTATACAAATTTGACGATACCATTACTGTTGGTAGTCCTACACAAATACCTTATACAGTTATTCCTTTAGCTGGTAGGGCAGCTGATCCTTTTGCTGATATCACTGATGTATTTGCTATAGAATTTGACGTGGCTTCCTTTTCTGGCTTTTTGTTGCAACCAACAGATTTAGCAACCTTCCCATTAGACTTATTAGCTTTTGAAGCTAAGAATATCAACAATAAAGCTGTTGAACTGAATTGGTCTATTGATAATATGGTTAATGTTAGTCATTTTGAGATCGAACGTTCTGCTGATGGAATTAATTTTGAAACCATAGGAAGTATAACTATTACACCAAACAATTATTATACGTATCTAGATGCTTCACCGTTGAATGGCCAAAGTTATTATAGATTAAAAATAGTAGATGAAGATACTAGTTTTGAATACTCTCCTATCCAGAGTGTAGAGTTAAGCACCAACAAACTTTTTGAGATTGCACCTAATCCTATTACGGATAATACACTAAGAGTCCGAATTGCTACAGAAGCTTCTACCCAGTTGCAGTTAAAGGTATTCAATACTTTAGGACAAAAGGTTTGGCAAAAAGAGGTAACAAACACTCAAGATGGTATCAATTACTATCAATTGTCAATGCCTAAGTTGGCTACAGGACAGTATATTTTACAAGTCAGTGATAAACAAGGTAAACAGCAACAACAGCGATTTATATTAAAAAATTAGGGCGAGAATAAAGCATAAAAAAAGGTGATCTGCTAACAGATCACCCTTTTTTATTAATACAATTCGTTTAGCTAATTAAGCTAAATCAAATCTATCTAGATTCATTACTTTATCCCAAGCAGCTACAAAATCCTGTATAAATTGCTCTTTAGCATCATCACAAGCATAAACTTCTGCCAAAGCTCTAAGCTCTGAGTTTGAACCAAAAATAAGATCTACACGAGTTCCAGTCCATTTCACATCACCAGTTTTGCGGTCACGCCCTTCAAATACTTGATCTGACTCATCTGTAGCTTTCCAAGTTGTACTCATATCCAATAAATTGACAAAGAAATCATTAGTCAATGTTCCCGGCTTATCCGTGAACACACCATGATTTGAGCCATCAAAGTTGATATTGATAGCACGAAGACCACCAACTAATGCAGTCATTTCAGGCGCAGTTAAGTTCAACAGCTGAGCACGATCTACCAATAATTCTTCAGCAGAAGCTTTGTGTCTAGGCATGAAATAGTTGCGGAAACCATCAGCAGCTGGTTTTAGTGCTTGGAATGATTCCACATCTGTTTGCTCTGCAGAAGCATCTGCACGTCCTGCTGTGAATGGTACAGTTATACCATGTCCAGCATCTTTTGCTGCTTTTTCAATTCCTGCACAGCCTGCCAAAACAATAAGGTCTGCCATTGAAACCGTTTTATTGAATCCTTTTTGAATTCCTTCTAATGTTTCTAAAACAGTTGCCAATTGTGTTGGATTATTTATCGCCCAATCTTTTTGTGGTGCTAAACGAAGACGACCACCATTTGCTCCTCCACGTTTGTCAGAACCACGGAATGTAGAAGCAGAAGCCCAAGCAGTAGAAACTAATTGAGATACTGACAATCCTGAGTTCAATAATTGCTCTTTTAAAGTGGCTATATCTGTATCGTTGATTAGTTCATGTGTTACTACAGGAATAGGATCTTGCCAAATAAGCTCCTCTGAAGGAACTTCTTCCCCTAAATAAAGGGCAACAGGTCCCATATCACGGTGTGTCAACTTAAACCAAGCACGTGCAAATGCATCTTCAAATTCAGCTGGATTTTCGTGAAAACGTTTTGAAATTGCTAAATATGCTGGATCTTTTTTCAAGGCCATATCAGCTGTAGTCATCATCAATGCTTGCTTTTGTGCAGCATCTCCTGCAGTTGGAGCCATTTTAGCTTTAGAAGCTGCTGTTGGTGTCCATTGGTGAGCACCTGCTGGGCTTTTTGTTAGTTCCCAATCATAGTTCAATAGTACATCAAAATAGTCATGATCCCACTCTGTTGGATTTGGTGTCCAAGGACCTTCTATACCACTAGTGATTGTATCGTTCAAAACACCTGTTTTGTATGAATTTTTCCAACCCATACTTTGCTCTGCAATATTAGCTCCTGCTGGTTCTGGACCTACATACTCATCAGGATTTGCTGCACCATGCGCTTTTCCAAAAGTATGTCCGCCTGCTACCAAAGCAACTGTTTCTTCATCATTCATAGCCATACGACCAAATGTTTCTCTGATATCATGTGCAGAACCTAATGGATCAGGATTTCCTTTTGGTCCTTCTGGATTAACATAAATTAATCCCATATGTGCAGCACCTAAAGGATTTTCTAATTCATTATTTTCAGAATAACGCTCCTCATGCCCTAACCATTCTGTTTCAGAACCCCAATATACATCTTCTTCTGGCTCCCATACATCTTCACGTCCTCCTGCAAAACCAAAGGTTTTGAAATTCATAGACTCTAGAGCACAATTCCCTGCTAAGATCATTAAATCTGCCCAAGAAATTTTCTTGCCATATTTTTGTTTAATTGGCCAAAGCAACAATCTAGCTTTATCCAAGTTTCCATTATCCGGCCAGCTGTTTAGTGGTGCAAAACGCTGCATTCCAGAACCACCACCTCCACGACCATCAGCAATACGATAAGTACCAGCACTGTGCCATGTCATACGTATGAAAAATGGCCCATAATGACCATAATCTGCAGGCCACCAATCTTGAGAATCAGTCATTAGGTCATAAAGATCTTGTTTTATTGCTTTCAGATCTAAACTTTTGAATTCTTCTGCATAGTTAAAACCTTTATCCATTGGATTAGAAAGATTCGAATTTTGACGAAGAATATTCAGTTTCAACTGATTTGGCCACCAGTCACGATTTCTCGTACCTCCACCAGCAGGCTTTTTTATCGCTCCTCCCGAAAATGGGCATTTACCTTCTCCATTAGATGTTTTCATACTGTTTTTGTTATCCATTATCGATTATTTTTTGTGTTGAACTCGATTTGATATAAAAATAGTTTGGTTCTTTGACAGTTTTTGCCAAAACTAGGATTTGTAAGCAAAAACTCTAAATTTAAAATGCTGAAAATTGGTCATATTAAAAGTAAAGCGTTTTACTGTTCTCAGTAAATTATTAGTTCCTTCAAGAGCAGCATTT
>JAAEPD010000512.1 GCA_024222455.1 Aureispira sp. | reverse complement strand
ATGCATGTTGTAGATGCAAGTCGAAGTGTAGGTCTTTGCTCCAATTGCCCAGGAGAAGATATTGAAATAAAAGGCGGAGCTTTTTTCAAAGCAACTTACCTGTATAGCTTCTCTGGCATGGCTTTAGGTCTTCAAATTACAAAATATATAACTGGTGATAGTTTTGATCAAAGCTATGGCATAGTGTTGTCAACCCCTTACTAGAAGGTTGAGGTTTAAAAGAAACCAATTTAATAGGTAAAGAATAACGGAGTTAGACGAATTTAAAAGAAATTAATCCAATAGCCTATAGTATTTTATTTATCTTTTTTTGCTGCACTTTGTTTATATTTCTGAAGTTTTACTGATGCCTTTGGTGAAATTGAGTTTTTTATTTCTATATTATTTTGAGCTCTATTTTTCGGTTTCATTAGCTCTAATAGTCCTTACAACTTGAGTTTTGAACGACAAAAAGCACATTCACTAGAATGTGCTTTTTGAGCATGCAATGCTTAGCTTGTGAGGAAGTGCAGCATTGTATTTTCT
>JAAEPD010000511.1 GCA_024222455.1 Aureispira sp. | reverse complement strand
CAATCCTCTTCTGTTTTTTGTATAAAAGTGCTTGTTATTGCCTTCCAAGATACTTCTACCATAAAGACTCACTACTTTACCAAACTCATCTTTTAACCCAAAAGTAATACAGCCTCTCAACTCATGGTATTTGCCATCTTTCCATTTATTATAGCCCAACTCCTCATTCTGTACATTTCTACTTTTAGCGTATTCTCTTCCTAACTTACTTGCTCTATAGCTTCTCTGCATGTCCTTCAACATCTCAGCATAATTAGGGATTTCTTTTTTGGGCTCTCC
Organism: Aureispira sp.; assembly: GCA_024222455.1. Taxonomy (GTDB): domain Bacteria; phylum Bacteroidota; class Bacteroidia; order Chitinophagales; family Saprospiraceae; genus JAAEPD01. Next base: position 316 of record JAAEPD010000511.1, on the reverse strand, counting down.
TAAGTATTCTTTTAAATACTGAATAGCTTCAGCTGTACTCTTTTTTAGATATTTCTCCGTTAGCTTTATCACATCCATCGTTCCAGCATCGCATCTACTACTAAAGCAAGTTACAATTTGCTTCTTCTCGCTAAACTGCAAACTCGGATTCTTATCATCATGAAAAGGACATAATGCCTTTTTAGTCTTTGGATCCACCTTTATCCCCAAGTGAAAAGCCAATTCCAATATATTTATTCTACTTTTTATCTCCTGAATAGTCATTAAAAAAAATATTTTAAACTTTTTCAACTATAACTTTAGGACACAAACATAT
>JAAEPD010000510.1 GCA_024222455.1 Aureispira sp. | reverse complement strand
TTACTGAGGACCTATATGCACCATTGATGAACAAAGTGTTGAGCATATAGTAAAACTTCAAGTTTTACAGTACATGTACATGGTGATAGATAATATCAGAAAGTATAGGATCAGTGTAATCCTATTTCCTATGTTCATTCTCAAGGTAGAGAAATATTCATGGGGTTTCCATTATTGGAAATTACAACATGACTGAGCTAGTTGTACGCTGTTATATGTAGCCACTCAGATAAAGGCATGACAAAGTCGATATCTACAGCTAAGATTAGATATCTTTATTTTCATTTCTATGTGAAAAGATTGAAAATTTAGGCCCAAAAAGGCCCTGACAATGATAAAATGAGTTAATCTACCTCATCTCAGCTAAAAATAGAAATAAGAGTCAATATTGAAAGGGTTATGAAATGAGGGACAAAGTTCATATTTGAGAATTTTATTCTATGGATCTATTCTCATAGAATTGACTGTTTGTCAATGATTCAGCTATGGGAGCAGCGCGGCGAGTTTATATTTGGACACCAGTATTTCTGGAATTTCTTCACCTATACCAGGCTGTTAATTCCAGATTTCTTGTATTGCACCAATCTTACTTCACATACTAGATTTGCAGTTTAGAGAATACTGCATGATTTTAACCTTGCAGAGAAAAAATCACTTTATATAAGATCTAAAATTGCCTTTTGTGAGGCTGATATGTTTGGGAAGCTACAAGAGTAGTTCATCCTAGTACTATATGTGTTGTCAGAGACACAAAAAGATAGTCATGTTTGAGAAGCTACAATAGTAGTTTCATCTTTGTACTATATTTGTTGTCAGAGACACAAAAAGATAGTTACCTTTGCATTGTGAAGAAATCATTGTAAGATTTCTGTCAAATTTCACAATTCACTCTATTACTTTACTCATGGTAATGAGTTTGTTTCTTCCGCCCTTGTAACATGCAATTTATTTATGTTGACAGCGGAATTGATTGGTTTGTACAGCCATTATTTGATATATTATTGTATATAATGGGTGGTATCACCCTCAAAGTTTCTCTATTGAGAATTTAAAACGCAGAGTTTAAAATTCTATAGAAAGATCAAAGCTTTATGTTTAGTGATTACAACAAATTCAGTTGAGGAGTTTCTCGTCATGTATGGTTTTGAATGATTCATATCAGTTATATTAGTATCGCAAGGTTATACTGATTACGATCTTATCCTTGGTATGATTACAGTGGATTCTGTTTCATGAAATTTTACAATTTCTATTTGTGTGTTCCAAAGATTACAAAAATGAGAACTAGATCAAGTGATCAAGTATGTTCTATTTGTCTTACTACTTATGGTATACCGAATACATTATTTTTCTACCGAGAAAAATATCAAGTTTTATAGCAAAATTCAAGCTATGGTATATAGTGATCTGATGAGTCTAGATATTAGATGTATCTACCTTTCATTGACTTAGGACGGAAAACGATTTATGTGTAAGGCATATAGAGATGTGATCATAGGATACCTGAATCTATGTCTATGCTGTTTTCATAGATAACAAAAACCAATGGTGGTTTACATGTATCAGGTCTAGGTTGACCAGTGAGGTATAGTTAGAAAAAATTATTATTAGTGGTGAGGTTGTCTTCATAGAAACCTCATGGTATTGGCATCTCTTTTCTTTTGAAGTGGAAAATTTACAAATGCGTGTTGATATATATGCTATGCTATTGGTTATACCACTATACATAACAGATATTGATAGTATGCTACCACTATCTTATAGATAGGTGAGAAAGACTAGACTATTGAAAGTGCCTTTCTTTACTCCTTCTGATGCATGCTTTAATTACCTTATAAGGAAGGATTGATAACTAAGTGTTATTGCCAAGTGGGCAATCAGCAAATTAGATATGTTCTTCAGATTTGGTTGAATGAAATGTCTATGTTCATATTGATTATGTGATTTTGTCTGGATCAGGCTAGACCTTTAGCCTTTCGGCGATATGTGGCAGACAAAATGTGGTTTTTACTACAATTGTAAATTGTACTATGTGGAAACATAGATGGATATAGATTAAGAATTTACACCTATTTTTGGTGTATACCCTCTACAGCTACGTGCAATTTTACATACAAAATTGGTTATGTTTGAGTGAGAACAGTGAATATTTTAGGACAAAACTATTGCACCAGTTTCTTTTGGCTATACGGCATAGTTTTATTTGAGTCTGCATAGCTTGGTTACACTGAGGCATAGATGTAGGCAGTTGAGTGTTTTACATTGAAGTATGTTACATTACTTGACGTAGTATGATACTGAGTATGATCTATCTCATCATGTGAGCTATTTGTTTTGATTCTATAGTGGTTTCAGCAGTTGACAAAGCAGTCAGTAGTATTTGTTAGAGCTATAGCTGCAAAGATTCCTTATGCTGAATGGTATTTGTAGAAATACTGAAGAGATTTCTAGGAACTACAGTACTATGGTTTTCATATTATCAAACCATTTACACCTGCGACTTTCATTACAAATTGAGAGTAGATTTGACTGTGCAAATCTTGCTATAGGTTTTACTATTACTACACCTTCTCAAATAGCACAATTTCATTATAGGAATGAAATATGAGCCTTTCTATCAGCCACCTGTATTGGCAATACTGCAGGGTAGAATAACTTTATTTGACTTATATGAGGAAAAAAGGATAAGCGCAATGATCGCTACATCAAGCATGTCTTTGGA
>JAAEPD010000509.1 GCA_024222455.1 Aureispira sp. | reverse complement strand
TACCCGTATTTTCTATCGTAAAAGTATGACTAACCATTCCAGTAGTAATATCTGCATTACCAAATTCGGTATCATCGGTAGCAGAAGGAGTCGCATCGTTATCTGCAATAGACTGTCCATTACCTTGCACATCCATCTCTGGACTTCCTATACCGTTACCAGTTATTGCAAAGTTGTATGGGTTTTCATCTGCATCATCATTAGTGATAGATATAGTTGCATTGTGTGTAGCTATTGTACTCGGATCAAACTGCACAATAAAAGTAGTTGTTCCACCACTAGCTGTTACAGGGCTTGTTGCTTGTTGAGTAACAGTGAAAGCAGCACTTCCTGATATAGCTACAACAGGAGCACCACTTAAGGTCAATACACCACTACCTGTATTTTGAATAGTAAAGGTATGGCTGACTATTCCTGTGGTAATGTCCGCATTACCAAAGTCTGTATCATCTGTAGCACTTGGAACTAGATCGTTATCAGCAATGGATTGACCATTACCTTGCACATCCATCTCTGGACTAGCAGCTATACCTGTTCCTTGTATATCAAAATTGTAAGGATGCTCGTCTACATCATTGTTATCTATACTGATGCTAGCTGTACGCAAACCAGCAGCACTTGGTGTAAAGGTAATATCAAACTGTGTTGAACTAGCTACACCTATAGTAGAGCTAGGCTGTGCCGTAACTACAAAGTCTGCAGCATTGGCTCCACTTACAGCCACAAGAGGGGCTCCAGTTAGGTTGATAGCAGCTCCACCTGTATTAAATAATTGGAATGTTTTTACAATAGGAGTAGATACCGCTGTGCTTCCGAAGTCAGTGTCATCACTAGTAGAAGGGGTATTATCTCCATCTACAATAACAACATTATTTCCCTTAGCTTCTATATCTGCTAAAGGAGGTGCTTGCCAAAGTTGGCCATAAATTTCAAATTCATTATCAGCACCATTAGAATCATCATCTCCATACCACACTACTAAAAACGAACCTGTACTATGATTATATGCCGCTTCAGGTTGACCTAATGTATTATAAGTAGCATCTCCATTAGTACTTCCCATATCACTTACCCGAACATTGTCTTCTACTACAGCATAGTTGATTCCACTAAGTGTAGTAACAAAAAGATCTTCTGCTGTACTTGTTAATTCTTCTTTTCCATAAAAAACTAAAATTTGATTGTCTTTTGCATTATAAACTGTGGTAGGGTTTCCATAGGCCTCTATACCATCTACTAACGAAAGAACCCCACTAAGCTGCATATCTGAACCAACAGCTATTCCTGTTGCACTGTATCGTTGTCCATACATTTCTTCATCTGCATTTCCTAATCTTTTCTCTTTCCAAACAACAAAATACTCTCCATTGGCTGTATTCACTGTGACATCAGGGTATTGAGCATCATTAGAACCTGTAACACTTGTAAATTGAACTTTCCCACCTACCAAGGTTCCTGTTGCGCTCAATATTTGGCCTTGAGCATTATATACACCATCTGTTACTTGATCCTCGCGATAAACTACCATATATTGATTGGTAGAAGGGTTGTAAGCTATTCTTGGGTCATCTACACCATTGCCAGTGGCGCCTCCAACACTACTAATTTGAATTTCTCCAGTGTTCAAACCTCCTATTAATGTTCCTGTAGAAGTTAATAACTGTCCCCAAATTTCTTTTTGCCCATCAGTAACATTATCGCCTTCCCACGCTACTAAATAGTCTCCATTAGTTGTGTTTACTGCCAAGTTTGGGGAAGATGCTGTAAATAGAACATCTGTATTTCCACCCATTTGGGAGATTCGAATTTCGGACCCCAAGCCTCCAGCTATTGTTCCATCGGCATTAACTAACTGGCCAAAGATTTCATTTTTATCTAAAGTGTTATTATCTCCATGCCAAATCACCATATATTGGTTAGTCATTGAATTAAAAACTACTGCAGGCTGAAAAGCATCATAAGAATCATTTCCATTAGGACCTGTCAAAGAGATTTGGAATAATGTTGCATCTAATGCTCCTGTTGTAGCATTGACAAACTGCCCAAAAATTTCTTCTTCTCCATCATTTACTTCCTCTTCCCATACTACAAGATAGCGATCATTGATAGGATCATAAGCTGTAGATGGATTCTGATTGTCTTTACTTTGCCCAAAAGTATGTGTAGTAATACGAATGTCATTAGGTCCAAATTCTCCTGTAGTGTTGGCTCCTTCTCCTTGTACATTAAAAGTATAGGTTCCTTCATCCCCATCACTATTTTGGATGGTAATAGTTGCTGTGCGTATACCTGTTCCACTAGGATCGAAACGTAACAAGAAGTGAGTAGCGCTTAACCCAGCCACTGGACTCGTTGCCATTGTTTGCACCGTAAAATCAGATGCATGAGCTCCTGATACTGCAACAATAGGCCCTCCTGTTAAATTTAAAGTATTACTTCCTAAATTTCGAATAAAGAAATAATGATCGCTATGGTTGTTGTTAATAGCTACTTGTCCAAAGTCAGTACCATCTGCAAGATCTGGAGTTAGATCATTGTTGGTAATACTTGTTGTTTTACACTGTACATCAATTTCTGGCGCACTAGGATTAGCAGTGTTGACGGTTGCTACATCTACTCCTTTAGGATCTGTGATCACAGGACCAAAGGCAGAAGGGCTAGAACCATCTAGGTTAGCTTGCATAACACGATCATATGAACTATTAGTTTCTGTCCAATATAGTTTATTATTGGCAGGATCTACAGCCATATCATAGGGTTGCTGTGTAAGGGGACTCGAAATAATTCGAGTAACCGCACCTCCACTATAACGACTTTTCATATACATTCCTTGCCCACCACCTGAGCCTCTATCTGTCCAATAAATATTATTATTAATTGGATCTATCTCTAGAGCTTCTGGATATTCTATATTTGTTACTGGACTAGAGGGTTCTGTATAGACCACATAAGAGTTTGTAGCATCCAATGCTCCTGCTCTAATAGTATATGTATTAGTACTAATAGGTCGATTATAAAAACGTTCTATCCAAAATAAGGTGTCTGCACTTATTGCGAATTCATTATATTCTGTATCTGTTGTTGATGCTAATGTTTCCACATTAGTTCCATCAAAATTGCATCGCATTAGGTGCTCCCAACCTCCCCAATATATTTTTTGGTTAACCTCGTCTACTGCAAAACCAGATATTGTAGTAGAATTGGTGCAAACTTCTTGTTCACCAGTACCATCAAAATTTACTTTATAAATAGAATATGTAGATAATCCATTCAAGTAAAATAATTCTTGGGTAGCATTACTGACCTGAATATCTCTTGGTCGATTAGATGCTGTATTTTTTAGAAAAATATGGTCATTGGTTCCTCCTGGATCAATGACTCGAATTTCACGAGTATCTTCATCTGAATAGAAAATTCTATTTGTTTGAGCTTGGAGCGCATAGCTCATCAAGCCAATAAATAGCATACTGAGTTGCCATTTCCATAATCTTTGATTCATAACTGTCTAGGTTTGATTAGAAATTGATGGGAATTAATTCATAACATATTAGTAATAATACTACTATTATATTTTTTTACCTAAAAAAATGATCGAAAACAAAAGATAATCTATAAATAGTGTATGTGAAAATAGAAGAGGTTGAACAGTTATCTGCTCAACCTCTTCTATTTAAAATTTTATTGTTTGTTTAGAACTTAACAACTCTTTCATTTAAGCGTGTACCATCGTTTAGCTGTAGATTTAGCAAGTAAATACCATTGGTCAAGCGACTCATATCTAGTTGAATTGTCTGTCCTTCTTGAACTTCTAATACTTCCTGTTGAATAGTCTGTCCTGCTGTATTCAGCAACTGTAAGTTTACTGTTTCTTGAATACCCTCTAATCGAATATTTACAATATCCTGCACAGGATTAGGATATACAGTCATGTTGATAGCAGTAGTTGCCTCTTCCAAAGAACTCATTTCTAGTTCTTCTTCAATCATAGTTTCTATAGCTTGCTCCTCAGCTGCAGAGGTGTTTTCGTCTACAGTAGTCGGATTGTTGTTGGCCATAGTTTTAGCACTACTGACAGCATCTTCATAACAACCTAGTTCTACCGTTGCACCATTTTGGCGAGTAGTATAAGCCAAGTCTAAGGAATAGCCTGCAGGCAATAGACCATTAGAGCCAGCAGCAACAGCTGGTGAAGCTCCTTGCAATTTGTAATCGTCATTAGCAGCATCTACAAACATAGGATCTGTAGCAAACATGTTGTTACCACCATCTATAGTTCTAGCAGGCAATGCACCACTTTTTAGGTTGCAATATTGGACTGTTGCTTCGTTGGCATAATTGTATAATGGAGCGCCAAAATCCCAGATAATACTGTTTTGTACTATGATGGTAGCACCTCCATTTCCATTGTAAATACTAGTTCCTACATTATCCGCAAAGGTGCAGTTGGTAATTACAGAGCTGTTGCTTCCCCCTTGGTAAGTACTATTGTTAATAGAAGATCCTGACGTACTGGTGTTTTCGAAAAACAAACAACCTGTAATGGTAGCATTGATTGTTCCATTATAGTTAGATATGTTTGAAATAGCACCACCATAAGTCCCCATGTTCCATCTGAAAATACAGTTTTGGAGTGTTGGACTAGAGTTGCCTGAATTCATACCATTATTAGATAATCCACCACCACGATTGTATGGGAAAGGTGAGCCATTTGCATTTCCATGCTCTATGATCAAACCATCTAAAGTTGTTGTGGTATCTGTGTTTTGCAAACGCACTACATTATAACTGTTGTCGCTAGGATCACCTTGAGTCCCTAAATCTCCACTCAAAACTGTTGGATTAGTAGCCCAATCACGTTGGCTGAGTTGGCCTTCTCCACCTGCAAAACCTCCATAAACTTTTACGCCACTAGCTACCTCAAAGCTCATGGTACGATCTGCATTTCCTGTAGGCATATAGGTTCCTCCTGCCACCCAAATACTTGAGCCAGAATTTGCTGCATCTAAACCTGCTTTTAGAGAAGTATAGGCATCAGTCCAAGATGTACCATTGTTAGAGCCCACAGCAGCATGATTTACATAAATGATTGCAGGGCCTGCAGCAGCTTCAATTGCCCCCAAATCTACTGTTGTATTTACTGTTCTTGTTGCTCCTAATAAATCAGTAGTATAAGCTCCAGGCAATAAACCATTAGCTCCTCTATCTACTCCTATTGAAAATGGTTTTAAAGCATAATTTTCATTAGCTGCATCTACAAATTGTGGATTGATTGCAAAATGGTTGTTGCCTCCATCTGTAGTTCGAGCAGGTAATACAGTACTTTTTACTAAACAATATAGTACTGTTGCTTCATTGCCATAGTTGTATAATGGAGCACCAAAATCCCAAATAATACTGTTTTGGACAGTAATGGTAGCCCCTCCATTAGAATTATGAATACTGGTCCCTACATTATCTACAAAAGTACAGTTGGTGATTACAGAGCTGTTACTTCCTCCTTGATAGGTACCATTGCTGATTGCTGAACCTTTGGTGCTTGTATTTTCGAAAAACAGACAACCTGTAATTGTAGCATCCACTGTTCCATTGAAGTTAGACATATTGGAGATAGCCCCACCATAGATTCCCATATTCCATCTGAAAGTACAGTTTTGGAGTGTTGGGCTAGAGTTGCCTGAGTTCATACCGTTATTAGATAGTCCACCACCACGATTGTATGGGTATGGTGTTCCATTGGCATTACCATGTTCAATAATTAATCCATCTAAAATAGTTGAAGCATCTGCATTGTGCATACGCACAACATTGTAACTGTTGTCGCTAGGATCACCTTGAGCCCCTAAATCTCCACTCAAGATAGTTGGATTTGTCGCCAAATTACGTTGACTTAGCATTGTTTCACTACCTGCAAAACCACCATAAATTTTTACGGCACTAGCAATGTCAAAACTCATTGTGCGATCTCCACCTCCTGTAGGCATATAGGTCCCAGAAGCTACCCATATTTCATCACCTAAAATAGCTATATCTGTTGCAGATTTTAGACTTGTAAAGGCATCACTCCAATTTAAACCACTATTAGCACCACTAGCATTTTCATTGACATAATATTTTTTAGCTACTCTAGTTTTAGCTATAAAACCATCATATCCGCCTCCTGAAGTCATATTAAAAGAAGAAGCCATTGGATCAAAATCTACTGTATTTTGAAAATACCCTCCAAGATAAACTTCCTCAGCAGCACTTACAGCTATTCCTCTTCCTATATCTTGATCTGTGCCTCCTATGCTAAAAGCCCATTCAAAAGTGCCCATAGCATCTAGTTTTTGAACAAACAGATCATTCATTCCTTCTGAAACTGCATTTTGTACAGCTGCATCAGGATTTAAGTCTGCAGTAAGTTGGAAATTGCCTATAGTGTAAACATTAGACATGGCATCTGTTATAACAGAACCAACTGCATCATTGTCTGTTCCTCCAAAACCTTTAGCCCATACAAAATTCCCAGCAGCATCTAACTTCTGAACAAAAATATCATTCGCCCCATTAGAAACTAAATTGCTAGTTCCTGCATTAGGATCAAAATCTGCTGTACCTTGAAAAGTACCTACCGTAATAACATTACCTGAAGCGTCTAAGGTAATGTTAGCTCCAGAATCATCAGAACTTCCACCAGCTTGCTTATTCCATACAAGATTACCTGCTTGATCTAACTTGTTTATATAAATATCTCGACCATTTGGAGTGAAATTAGAGAGCCCTCCATTGGGATCAAAATCTGTAGAACTATCAAAATAACCTGTACTATAAACTCCAGAAGCGTCTACAGCTATTTTAGAACCATTAGAATAGCCATTACACCTAAAAGTTTTGGCCCATACAAAATCTCCATTAATATCTAATTTGCTAACAAAAGCATCTGATGTAGATGACCCCAGATTCGTCCTACTAAAAGTACCTGGCCCTGGATCAAAATCTGCTGTTTCAGAAAAGTATCCTGTTATATAGACACCACCTGTAGCATCTACTGCAAGACCATTACCTTGGACTCCTCCACCAGATCTATAATCTTTTGCCCATGCAAAATTACCTAAGGCATCATATTTAGCGATAAAACAACCATAGTTATGCCATGTTAAGTTACTAGTTCCTGCTGAAGGGTCAAAATCGGTAACACCTGCATAATAACCTGTAATATGTGGATTTCCTGTAGCATCTAAAGCAAGATCTAAAATAGCTGCATCTCCAGTTCCATGTATGCCAATAGCCCAAACAAAATTTCCTGCAGCATCTTGCTTAAGTATAAAATTATCGTTTCCTCCTAATGATACAAGGTTGAATACTCCTGGCCCTGGATCAAAATCGGCAGTGTCCTGAAAATTACCCGCAGAGTATATATTCCCTGCTGCATCTATAACGGTAGCATTAACAGTAACAGATCCAGAACCTGTAGCTTGCTTAGCCCATATAAGATCTTGTGCAATTAATGTATTGGAACAAAAAAATCCAACCACAAAAGCTAATAGATTGATTAATCTTTTCTTCATAGTTTGTTATAATTATAGGTTTAAAAATAGTTCTAGTGAATTTAAGAAAAATGGTTTAAAGATTTAGCCATTCACCAAAGTACCTTATCTAAAAAATTAGTTTTGTTCAAAAAAACATTTATCCTTTTAGCTGAATTGCACTAATTGGGATTTGGAGTATCATTTAGGACCTATTCCAAAAAAAGGTTATAAATAATGCTTTTTTGATGTTGTAAAGGTAGGTAGGGATTAGGCCCCAAAATTGCCAAATTTGGCCTATTTTAGACCTGAAAGGACGTTTTTAGGCATTAAAATGCTTGTTTAGGATATTTTTTGGATGATTTGATAGTATAAATCTATTAGAAGGTTAAGTTAAAATAGATGTTTTATTTTAGGTAATCGGAAGGGGTTTTGCCAAAACGAGTAGCATAAATTTTGGCGAAATGGCCACTTTTTTGGAAACCAACAGCATGCATTACTTGCGCTATAGTGTTGTATTTTTTATTTTCGAGCATGGCTCTTGCTTCTTGTAAACGCACCTCATTAATGTATTTTTTGGAAGTAAGTCCAGTCAATTTTTGTAGGCGACGTTGTAATTGTCGAGGGCTTAAATTGATCTCATCAGCTAACCAGTCAACAGAGAAATTGTTGTTTGTGCATTTTTTGATAACTATGGTTTCGACCTCTTGTAGCCATAGCATATCTTCTTCTGTTATGACAATTTTTTTAGATGCTTTCTGTTCTGTTTTTTTAGATTTATTTTCTGTAGAAGTTTGCTCTATGGATATCTTTTCCACTTCTTCTTGCAGCCATTGTTTTCTGTTTGTGGCATTTTCTATCAGATTTTGAATACGAACAATCAACTCTTCTGGGCTGAATGGTTTTGTGATATAATCATCTACACCTATCCTAAATCCTTTCAATTTATCTTGCTCTGCTGCACGAGCAGTGAGTAGCATAGTGGGCAAAACCTTGAAAGGTTTTTTGGTTTTGATATGTTCTAGTAGTTGCATACCATCCATCTCGGGCATCATGTAATCGGTGAGTACTAAATCTAGCTTATCAACCCCAACTTTTTGGAGGTATTCTAAGGCAACTTTCCCATTTTCGGCAGTTTCAATATTAAAATATGGCTGTAAAATTGTTTTGATAAACAGACGCATATCTACATTGTCTTCTACTATTAGTATGTTGTTCTTTTTAGTATTAGGAGGTATGGGGATTAAATCCTCTAAAATCAATTCTTCTTTTTGCAACTCTATAGAGGTTTCTTCTACGAACGAAGGGAGAGTAGTAGCTTCTTTTTTAGGTAATACAAACGAAAATGTAGTGCCTTCTTTTAATTGACTTTCTACCTTTAGTTCTCCGCCAAATAATTCTACTAACTCCTTAGACAAGGCTAAACCAATACCTGTACCTCCTTGGGTCGGAGCATCTGGTTGTCTAGATTGGTAAAAACGATCAAACACATAAGGCAAGTCGCTAGGATGAATACCCTTGCCTGTATCTCTTACTGTTAGAATTAATTCTTGGTCCAATTCTTCTATATCTAATAAAATAGTCCCTTGTTCAGGAGTGAATTTAATTGCATTAGAGAGTAGATTATTGAGTATTTTTTCAAATTTATTAATATCTAAATCTATCTCTAATGCCTCATTTGCTCGATAACTTAACTGATAGTAGATTTTTTGGTATTGTGCTTGAGATTCAAAATTGCTATACAATCTTCGTATAAAAGGTGCAAAGGCAACCTTTGTCAGGTGCAATTCTAACTTACCAGATTCTAATTTAGATAGATCTAATATTTCCTCAACTAAACTTAATAACCGATTGCCATTACGCTCCATTACACTTAATAAAGCTTTTGCTTCTGTTAGTGAAAATGTTTTTTTAGTTGTGAGGAATCGAATAGGTGCTAATATAAGTGTAAGGGGGGTTCGGAGTTCGTGAGAAATATTGGCGAAAAATCGATTTTTAACTTTATCTAAAGATAGTAGTTTTTGGGCTTGAGCTTCTATTAATTTTTTATCCTCAGCAATTTGAGTTGTACGCAATTGTACTTCTTTTTCTAGTTCTTCTTTTGCCAGTCGCAAACGTTGTAATCTCCAGTATATAAACCCACTAATAGCAGTTATGACTCCTAATATACATAATAAAATAAACCACCAAGTTAGGTAAAAAGGTCTAAATACTATTATTGGAATTTTGAGTGGATGGTTTGACCATGCACCATTAGAACCTTGAGCTTGGATTACTAAAGTGTATGCTCCATAGGGCATTCCTCCAATCTGCAAGCTATTTTCAGATAGATGAAGCCATTTTTTATTTAGGCCTTCTATTTTGTAAGAATACTTATTTTGTTTAGCATCCAAAAAATCCATAAGCGCAAACTTAATCTGAAAAGTACGCTTATTTTCTTCTAATTCTATAACAGGGTTTTTCAAAAAGGCTTTAGTTTCTTCTACATAATCTCCTTTTCGACTATCTAACCGAGCATAATAGGTAACTTGTATAGGTGTATTGTTTTGGGCCTTTGTTTTGAAATATTTAGGGTGAAAAGATGTTATTCCATTAAGCCCTCCAAAATAGATTTGACCTGTAGCCGCTTGATAATGTGCAGCAGTATTAAACTCTTGTTGAGTTATTCCATCTCTTGGTAAATAAACACTTACTAAATCTTCTGAACCTTCTTTTGCCTTCGATTTATCAAATTGCATAATCCCAAAATCACTACTCATCCATAGATTATTAAAACTATCTTCGTAGACACTATACAGCACATTGTGAGAAAGTCCTTGGGCTGTCATATACTGTTTGTGCTCAGATGTATTAGGACTCCATTTGATCAAACCTCCTCCTTTGGTGCTTAACCAAAAGATCCCTTCTTTATCTTCGTGTATTTTAGAAATATGGTTGTGAGGGAAGAAGTTTTTACCTTCTAAATCTGTGGCATATCGTTGAACAACACCTTTGTTTTTATTGAGTAGATAAAGACCTGAGTTAGAACCAATCCATATACCTTTGTCATTCTCATGAAAACAAAGTATAAGACTTCCTCTTAATTGCTCAAACTCATTGTATTGCTCAAACGGAACAATATAGTTATGCTCTTGGTCTAGATAGCAAAGTCCAGAAGCTGTACCAGCCCAGATTTTTTCATCTTGATCCTCAAATAAGGCCCAAAATGCTGACGGTTTAGGGAGCTTGTCCTTTTTGATTTCGTGTTCATAACCTTTATATGCAAAAGGAGTTGCCTTTCCTGTCTTAGGATTATACTTGATAATTAAATAAAAATTATCTCCTGCCCAAATATTGCCCTTTTTGTCTTTTAGCATAGACAAGACCAACATAGCATCTGACTGATAACGATCATTAACTATATCTTGAATTGCCTTAGTATACGAAATTTCGCCTGTTTTTAGGTTCAACTTGAATAACCCATTATAATCATAACCTCCACCATAAAGTGTATCACCGACTGCCACTAGGCCTCTGGAACTTAATATGCGAGGCTCTCCAGTTTGGCTATGCATTAGTTTTTGGAAAGGACTTTTTTGTATTTTAACCAATTGTATTCCATTGCTAGTAGTTACCCATATAGATTGATCTTTGGCAACTATAGCATTTGATATGATATTGGGATCTTCAAATATTGGGGGAGAGCGATAAAGCAACTTACCTTGTTGATTGTATAAATCAATATTTTTGTATTGACTACTTGTAAAAGCAACCCAATTAGAATCTGACCAACTTAACAAGGGCATACCTAAGTTAAAATAGTCTCCATTAATCAAATCTCTCTCATGTTCCAACTTTAAGACTTCTGCAGGTTTATTGGGCGATTTTTTAGCTACTAATACACTAAGATTATCATGAAGTGGGTCACTTTTGTCTAAACTGTTAAAGAAAGAGAAATAGAAAGTGTTGGATTTGTCTACATGTATTGGGCGAAAATAAGAAAAGGAATTATTTAGCTTTAGATTGTATTCCTCTGGCATTTTTTGAGGCTCACTACTATAGCTAAACTCTAAAGAACTATTGACTCCCCACACATTAGAAGGGGCCTTAGGATTAGCATAAAGACTTATAAAATAGTTATTAGATTTCTGTATAATATGATCTAAATCTTTACCATTGTATAAATACAAATTAGCTAAAGTATCTGCAATATATATGTGATTATTGGATGTTTGATGAACTGCTTTGACTAGCCCTCCAAAATTGGGTGTTGGACTTTTTAGATATTCATCTAAGGCCATTCCTTTTTCCTCTATTGGGTCAAAAACTCCAAAAATAGGGGTGTCTCCAAACTGAAGCCACAAAACACCATTAGCATCCTCTGCTATCGAAACAATTTTATTCCCAGCGAGTTGATGCTGTTCTCTAGTATAGACTTTTGTGTCATAACCATCCCAACGATTAAGCCCATATTGAGTTCCTACCCAAACAAAACCTTTATTGTCTTGATAGATTGCATGGGTAAATTGATTGGATAAACCATCTTTTACCGAAAAAAATTGCGTTTGTGTAGTATAGTCTTGAGCACGAAAAACATTAATATTGCATAACAATATTAGTATTAAGAAGCTTAAGCTATAATCTTTTTGCATGAAAAGAGTTTTACTTTTTTTGTGCAGTAAAAACAAAATTTATGACTACAAAAGGAAGCTCAAAGGTAATTATTTTTTTTTGATATGCATACAAATTCTTTTTGGGTACTTCTGGTTCGTTGTTTCTTCGCTTTTTGATGCAATCCAATACTACAAAAAAATACTGAAGAGTGGCTAGCACTCTTCAGTATACTTCTATTTATGACGTTGTTATTCACTAGTTCTTATCTAAGAATAAATTTAAAACTTAATCACTCTTTCATTTAAGCGTGTACCATCGTTTAGCTGTAGATTTAGCAAGTAAATACCATTGGTCAAACGGCTCATATCCAATTGGATGGTTTGCCCTTCTTGAATCTCCAAAACTTCCTGTTGGATAGTTTGTCCTGCGGTATTAATCAACTGTAAGTTTACCGTTTCTTGAATACCCTCTAATCGAATATTTACAATATCCTGCACAGGATTAGGATATACAGTCATGTTGATAGCAGTAGTTGCCTCTTCCAAAGAACTCATTTCTAGTTCTTCT
>JAAEPD010000508.1 GCA_024222455.1 Aureispira sp. | reverse complement strand
CTGTTGCTTGATGAACGGTTGTTAATAAATAATCTGTGTATAAGTCTAATTTATCTTGCATCTCATAAAGTTAAACTTTCTACCTTACTTTTACTAAATCTATGCGTAACTTGAGTTATTAATATAATAAGCCTTGCTTAAAGTGTCTTGGTTTTTGTCTAAGATATAGTGCCATTTGCTGTATTGAGGAGTAGCTGTACGTCGATAATTATAATATTCTATTTGCTCTGAATTGCTATGATCTTCTATCTGTAAAACGTATGGGGAGAGTTCTAAAATTTGCATAACTTCTTGAGCGGAATTTTGCAACTGTTCAAGTAGTTTTTGATCATTATAGTGAACAATTAGCTGTTTATTAACCAGATACTTGTAATTTCCAGTAGTACTGGGAGGTAAGACTTCGATTTTTTTGATTTGATCCTTGTAATAGCTTAGCTCTCCATCAGTGTTCAATACCTTAGTATAAATGGTATCTTTAGTAGACAAAATGTAATGATTTTGTGCATAACTATAGATTATAAAAGAGCTAAAAAAGAGGATAAGTATATATTTAAACATATAGAGGCTATTTGTAATCAAAAGAACTATAGAGTTATGATCTATATTGATGCTAAATAGCTACAAGTTGGTGTTTTGTGATGCGAAAACTAAGGAAACGCTACATACTAAAAAAGTATCAAACTTGTTACAAAATTAAGTATTAGTACTTTTGGGCGACGGGGGAGTTGTAGCCTGTTCAAAATGTTCGTCATAATCTGTTTGAAGGGTGCCCATAAAACGATCCCAAAATAGAAAATATAGGCCATAGTTGCCATGCACAAACTGGTGATGCATATTGTGGTTGACAGAGGTGTTTATCCATTTACCAAACCAATTTTTGCTGAACCCTCTAGGATATAACTCATAACCCAAATGGCCATAGACATTGTAAATCATCATTATAAATAAAAACAATAAAATGGTAAAACGATGAACA
This sequence comes from Aureispira sp., assembly GCA_024222455.1. Taxonomy (GTDB): domain Bacteria; phylum Bacteroidota; class Bacteroidia; order Chitinophagales; family Saprospiraceae; genus JAAEPD01. The sequence goes on along the minus strand of JAAEPD010000508.1, from coordinate 759 downwards.
GGTATAGTAAAGACTAAAAGGGAAATAATTCCTGATTCTAATACAGCTTCTAAAGGGTGAAAAGCTAAGGCTGCCCAAGGTGAAGGATTGGTTGATTTGTGATGTGTAAGATGAAAAAGTTTGTATAGTTTAGGGTGGTGAATGACTCGGTGCATCCAATAAAAATAAGTATCATGAATAAATAAAATGAGTACAAGACTAAAGAAAAAATAAGCCCAACCATAGTCGCCAATACTCTTATACATATTGGTATAAGGAACGACTGTAGGATTGAATACACAAAGTGCATGTACTGAAAAAATGATAATAGTTAAGCTCGAAAATAGAATTTCTCGTTTGTAATCTTGCCCACTAGGCGACTTGGCTTGAATTTTCCAGCCTCTCCATTTTTGTTTTAGGGCTACATAGAAAATCAAAAAGAAAATGCTAGCCACTAAAAAGTAACGCAGCCCAATTAGGAGAATTAGAGCCATCCAACGTAGGGCAAAAGGTAGTTCAAATAATTGGCTTAACATGAGCTAAAAATTAATTTATCTATTCTTGATTATCTTTATTCTAAAATTAAGAAAACTATGAAGAACCAAAAAAAAGAAGACTATCCAATTTCGCTTTCCTATGTAGATAATAAAGGTTATGTAAGTAATTATAGTAGATGATAAATTGTTCTTTTTTATTTAGCCCTTCGTTAGACAACCTACCTTAATAGCTAAGGCTATTAGGCAGAACATCTACCTTGTCTAATCAAAAAATTACGGCTTT
>JAAEPD010000507.1 GCA_024222455.1 Aureispira sp. | reverse complement strand
TTTTTACTAGAAAAACTACCAACTGCTGAACCTAAAAAACCAGTTCCGAAATTTATTGGACTATTACTCATCTTTCTTTGTCTTTGTTTACATTATAGATAGCTCTTGTCAGTACTTTGTCTGTATAGCTATCTCCTTTGATTAATTTATTTCTTCTTTCACTAGAAGGTATATCGTCTTCACCTAACATGATTCGATACATTTTGCTTATAAGTTGTTTGCACTTGAATGAAACTTTATATATATTATACTTTTGAGTTGTTCTGTTTCTACGTCTCCATACAACAATCCAATCTTCTTTTAGTAATCTGTTCCAGCGCCTGTTATCCCAACTATAAGAATATGTACCTATTTCAAAATCATGCTTAGTAAAAAGATCCATACAATCAAAATAAATTAGTAACTCAAGATCTGCGTCATTTAAGCCGTTGTTTTTACAAGCCCATTTACGTATTATACGATAATGTTTTAGCAAATTGAGATCTTTTACATCTCTTGCTGTTAGCTTTTTCATAAAACAACGACAACGTTTTCTTGTCGAATAACGTGATAAGGTTCTTTGTTTATTTCTATTCTATGTGATGATGCCTTGTCAAAATAAATTATATCTTTATTTTTTACTGCGTTAACCCCGTCGCCTACTTGAATAACTTCAGCTTTTTGGAATCTAACATCTTCTCTTTGTTTTTCTGTAAGAAGTAAACCACCTTTTGTAGACTGGTTTTGTTCTTCTATTTTTTTTATTATTAAATTATTTCCTATCGCCCTCATGTATTCTTATATTATTAATTATACAATCAGTTGATAAAATAGTAGTTGCTACTGAAGCCGCATTTAAAAGAGCGCTTTTTGTAACTAACAATGGATCAATGATACCATTATCAATCATATTTACCATATTTCCCGTAACCACATCTAATCCTTCTCCTTTAACTTTAGGTGCTTTGTAATCTAATATACCAGCATTATCTAATATTGTCTTAAAAGGAGCTTTAATAGCGTCTAGAAGTGTTTGTTCAGCTTCTGACTCAGCTTTGATAGATGAAGATGCATTTAGCAGAGCAATTCCTCCACCAGATACAATACCTTCTTTGATTGCGGCCTTTGTAGCACAGATAGCGTCTTCGACTCTATCACTTTTTTCTTTTAATTCAATTTCAGAATTAGCACCAACTTTTACTATAGCAACTTTAGCAGCTAAAAGTGCTAACCTTCTTTCTAGAGCTACTATAAATCCAGGAACTTTTTCTGTGGCTAATCTTTTTTTAACCTGCTCAACTAAATCTTTTGCTTCATCAGGAGTTTCTTCTATTTGAATAATAGTATCTTGCTGTCCACTTATAGATTTTTTAGCTCTACCTAAATGTTGAACTTCAATTAAATCCATATCATCTCCTAAGTCTTCGTTAATAACTGTAGCTCCAGTCATCATAGCAAGATCATTTAGTTTTTCTTTTTTAGTAAAACCATACGTTGGTCCATCTACTATACACACTTTAATATTGCCTTTCATCTTATTCATAGCTAATGCAGCTAAAACTTGAGGATCAACATCTGCAATAATCAAAAGTGATTCATTATTTTTTATAGCATATTCTAATACACCTTGTATTTTTCTTATACTATCAATTTGTGATTCAACGATTAAAACTAATGGATTATTTAGTTCACATGTTTTCTTAGTTTGGTCAGTTACAAAGTGCATGCTTTTAACTGGCTTATGGTATTGCATACCATCAACTACTTCAACAGATGAAGTTATATCATTAGATTCTTCCATCATCACAACTCCCGTATTTGCTACACTTTTGAAAGCTCCACCGATTAGTTTACCTAGTTCGGTATCGTTATTTGAGGAGATTGTGGCTACTTGGTCGATCATATCGCCTGTAACTTCGATGGAATTATCTTCAAGATATTTTACAACTTTTTTAACAGCTGCATTAATACCTAATTTTAATTCTCTTGAATTAATATCTTTAGAGCTTGCTTTAGTTAGTATTGACTGAGCTAATACTGTTGCTGTAGTTGTACCATCACCGGCTTCTTCTACAGTTTTTCTAGCAGCTTCTTTAATAAGTGTTGCGCCCATGTTTTCAACAGCATCAAATAATACTACTGAGTTTGCAACAGTTACACCATCTTTGGTTATAATGGGTTTTCCTTGATCATCTTCTAGGATAACACACTTGCCGCTAGCCCCAAGAGTGGAGCTAACAGCTTTAGTGAGTTTGTTTATCCCTTCAAATATTTGATCTTTTGCATCTTGACCGAAGTTAAGATGTTTCACAAGTTTATTGGACATAATTTAATTGTATTTAATTTATTTAAAGGTTTTCACGACTTTTGG
>JAAEPD010000506.1 GCA_024222455.1 Aureispira sp. | reverse complement strand
ATTTTACTAGTGAAAAGGCTTATGAAGAAATCTATAGTAAGCACTTCAAAAAATACTATAATGGTAAGCCTACTAAGCGGTATAAAAGATTACTCCAAAAGATAGAAGATGCTGAAAAAGTAGATATGAGAGCTTTAGAGCGAATGTTCTAGTGTGAATCTATTAGAAAGTTGCTAACTTAGCAGAAGCACAAAAAAGGATAAATGAGGCTAAAATGATAGTTTTTGTACCTCATTTGTACCTTAGGGTGTGTAATTTATTGATAATCAATAAAAAGTACTTTCTGTATTGGAAAGTAATACCAACTTATAATACAATTTAAAATAGGTTCAAATGCCCTCTAATGACGAATATAAATCCATAAGTTGTAATTTTTATGATCTTATTTTAGCTAGAGCAACATTTAAAAGCTTAGAAAACATAACCTATTTAGATCCTCAGAATAAGCAACTAACTGTAGAATCTAAGATTATTGACGTATTCACTAAAGAGAAGGCAGAGTACCTAAAGCTAGAACAAGGGACAATCATTAGGTTGGATAAAATTATATCGATAGGGAAGGATAAGCTAAGTGATTATGAATCCTGTAAAATTTAATCACTTTTATAAGGTTATTAGACAATGAAATATCTAGGGAAAAATAAAGAACATTTTGAGCTGCAAAAAATTAATAGTTCTAACTGTGCACCACTAGAAGAGCAGTTAGAAGACAGCTTATGCTTACTTTGGTTTACTTCCGATAATAATAAGGTACTTATTGATGGAGTACCTTTTGAATTCAATACCAATGATATTGTTTGCTTGACACAGTTCCATTCTCTAGTCTATGAGTTTGTCAATACAGCTAATTTTCTACAGTTTAACCAATCTTTCTATTGTATTTTAGACCATGATAGTGAAGTTGGATGCAAGGGCATTCTATATTATGGAGCATCCAATGTTCCAGTTTTACGTCCAAACAAGATGGAATTAGAAATTCTAGAAACAGCTTGGAAAATGGCCAATCTAGAGTTTGAAATGCACGATAATTTGCAATTAGAGATGCTTCAGATGATGTTGAAGCGGATTCTGATTCTCTGCACGCGTGTATATAAACGTCAAGCCAATCTCGAGCAGTTGAACACTACTCAAAATGAGTTGGTACGCAATTTTAATTACCTAGTCGAAATCCATTTTAAAGAGAAACATACAGTGGCTGACTATGCAGATATTCTGCATAAATCGCCTAAAACGATCTCTAATGTATTCAAAAAACTAGGAGAAAAATCACCCTTACAATTCATTCAAAAGCGTATCTTATTAGAAGCCCGAAGACTTCTGCGCTACTCTCCAAAAGATGTCTCTGAAATAGCCTATGATTTAGGTTTTAACGATATTCAATCATTTAGTCGGTTTTTCAAAAAGCAAGAAGGCGTTTCTCCAACGATGTACCGTGAAAAAGGCTTATTAGGGAAAAATTGATAACTCTTAGGGAAATCTAGTCTATCACTGTCTCCTATTTGTACCCCATCTTTGTGTCATAATCATTTAGTAATAAAAAATAGAATTATGACAACTCCAACAGTCCAATATTTTACACCAAATACTCCGTTCTTTCAAGCTAACCTATTTGCACTAAGATGCAATTAGGTCAGTTAGGATTGGGGGGTGGCTGCCACTGGTGTACCGAAGGTGTTTTTCAAGCATTAATAGGAGTTGAGTATGTAGAACAAGGTTGGATTTCTTCAGAAACTCCCTATGAGTCTTTTTCAGAAGCCATAATTGTACATTTTAATCCCCAGCTTATTGAACTAGAAATGCTCATAGAAATTCACTTGCAAACACATTCAAGCCAATCCAACCACCCTTTTAGAAGTAAATATCGATCAGCCATCTATTACTATAGCGAATCACAAGGCAAAAAGATAGAAGCTATACTGAATGTTCAGAATGAAGAGGTAGATCCCAAGTATATCACAAAAGTGTTGAAACTAAAGGATTTTAAGTTGAATAAGGAAGAGTACCTAGATTACTATCAAAAGAATAAGGAAGCTCCCTTTTGCAAGAGATACATTGCTCCAAAATTGAAAACTTTACTTAAAACACATTCAAAAAACCTAGATAAATTTAAAATGGGAAAAATTGATAATTCCTAGGGAAAAAATGCCTAACCATAACTACCCAATTCAACCGATATTTGTATCGTAACAATTAAAAACAATAATAATTATGAAAGAGGTAACAAGCACAGAAGATTTTAAAAAAGTACTAGAACAAGGCAAACCAATTTTATTAGATTTTTATGCAGATTGGTGTGGACCATGTCAAGCACAGTTGCCAATAGTAGAAACATTGGCAGAGCAACACAAAGGCGATTTTATAATTGCTAAAGTCAATGTGGATAAGAATGGAGCTTTAGCTCAAGAGTTTAGAGTCAGAAGCATTCCAGCATTATTTATTATAGCAGATGGTATGGTCAAAGAAGGTCTAGTTGGTTTGCAGTCAAAAGCAGTATTAGATCAGAAAATACATAAGTATTCAAATTCAGTTAGTCATTAACCCATATAAAAGGATATTCAAAATGGAAAATTCAATAGAAACAAAGTTAAAACACGTCCATAACTTACTTGCAAAAGGAGAATTTATAACAGCAATGGAAACTTATCTTCATGATGAGGTAGAGCTCAGAGAAGCCAATGGAAAACCTAAAGTTGGTAAAGCCTATTGCGTGAAATTTGAGGATGATTTTATTAAGAATGATTTGGAAGAATTTATTGGTTATGAAGTAGGAAACTATGCTGTCAATGGGAATCATACATTTTATGATGCTGTCATGACCTTGAAACTAAAAGATGGGAGCATAATGGTTTCTGAACAGACCGTTGCTACAGAATGGAAGGATGGCAAAATATATAGAGAAAGATATTACCACGCTTAATTTTAATAAAAAGTTGTTTAAGAATGGAGTTCAAAATAGGGTTTGAGTACTGATTTTGACTAGAGTTAGACATTTTTTGAAAGCGTAGTTTTAGCTACGGTTGATAAAAATAACGACACTATAGTGAAAATTAGCGTTTCAATAGCCTTTGACAATTCATTTTTAAACAACGTCTAAATCTTAAATCAAAAATAGTAGAAGTTATGAACCGTACAATTCTTTATGGAGCAGATTGGTGTCCAGATTGTAGAAGAGCTAAATCTTATTTGAAAGAGAATAACATTAGTTATGATTTTATAGATGTTGATTTGGATAAGGATGCAACTGCAAAGGTAGAGCAGATAAACAACGGAAAACGGATTATCCCAACATTAATAATCAATGATAAGACATATACCAACCCTGATAATAAGGAATTAGCTGCTGTTTTTGGTATAAACGAAGCTGGGCAGGTGCAACTGTATGGAGCAGATTGGTGTCCAGACTGTAGAAGAGCTAAAAACTTTTTGAGAGACAATAAGATCAACTTTGAGTTTATTGATGTAGATGAGCATGCTTGGGCTACCAATAAAGTAGAGCAAATCAATAATGGTAAACGTATTATTCCAACTATTTTGATTGATGGTAAACCATATACCAATCCTAATAATGCTGAATTGACAGCCCTTTTGTCTATCAATGTAGAAAAGGAACAGAAAATCTACGACACTATTATTATTGGGGGCGGTGCAGCAGGCTTAACAACCTCTATTTATGCTCAAAGAGATCGATTTGATTCTCTGATCTTAGAGAAAAAGAATATAGGGGGAAATGCCTTCTTAACCGAAAAAATAGAGAATTATCCAGGGTTTACTTCTATTTCGGGGCCCAAATTAATGGATAAAATGGAAGAGCAGGCCAAAACATATGGTGCCAAAATAAAGACAGGAGAAGAAGTGGTTGATATTACAAAAGAAGGAGATCTATTTACCATCCAAACCAAAACATCTTCTTTTTTCGGAAAAACAGTGGTGCTTTCCACAGGATCAACTTATCGAAAATTAGGAATCCCTAATGAGAATGAACTGATTGGGTCTGGTATTCATTTTTGTGCAACCTGTGATGGGGCTTTTTATAGAGACAAAGATGTTGTGGTGATAGGAGGAGGCAACTCTGCTTTGGAGGAAGGCATTTTCTTATCTGGTTTTTGCAAAACAGTGCAAATTGTAAACAATACAGCAGCATTTACGGCATCAGAAACCTATATAGAAAAGCTGTCTACTATTGATAATATTACAACACACATGGATAAAACTTCTGTTGAGTTTTTGGCTAATGAGCGAGGTTTATTTGATGGACTGAAAGTAAGAGATAACAATACTAATCAGGGGGAAATAATTAAAGGGGATGGTGTCTTTATTTTTATAGGGTTAATCCCAAATACAAAATCCTTTCAAAATATTGTTGAACTCAATGACAGAGGATTTATAAAAACCACAGGGTTGGCGGAAACCTCAACTAAAGGGATTTTTGCAGCAGGAGATTGTAGAGAAGGAGCTATAGCTCAGGTAGCTGCGGCTACTGGTGAAGGTGTTTTGGTGAGTTATGGTATTCGAAATTTTCTTAAATAGGAATTTAAAATATAAAGTTATGATAAACTGGAATGATGTAATCAAATTTGCCAACAAAGGCAATCTTTTACCTGATAGAAGAGTTGAAAAAACGGAGAAGGAATGGAAAGTAATACTCAGTCCAGAACAGTTTAGAATAACTCGCCTAAAAGGTACTGAAAGAGCAGGCTCAGGAGCACTTTGCCATGCACATGATGCAGGTAAATATAGTTGTATTTGCTGTGATACATTACTGTTCGATTCTTCCATAAAGTTTGAATCTGGAACAGGTTGGCCAAGTTTTACGCAGCCTATCAAGGAAAATGCTATAAAATATAAGAATGATGCTTCTTTTGGTAGAGTACGAATAGAGGTCATGTGTAATACTTGTGATGGGCATTTGGGACATGTATTTCCGGATGGACCAGAGCCTAGTGGATTGCGGTATTGCATCAATTCGGAAGCTATACAGTTGATTAAGTCTGAAAAAGCTGAATAAAGCTGCTTTGAAAAATAGCTAAAGTAATGACTCTAGTAAAAAATCTACTATAAAGTTGCTAACTTGGCAGTATGATAGAAGACAACAAATGAGGATAAAACAAGTGTTTTATACCTCATTTGTGTATTTTAGGGTAGGAATACCTGATCTTTATTTGATAATTGAGTTGAGTGAACTATGGCCAAACTACTATTTACACATTCATATTTTTATAGATTTGACCCAAAACAGTGGGAAACAGCACAGCCTTATCCTCCCTATGGAACCATCTATGCAGCTGCATTGATGCGTCAAGATGGACATAACGTAAGTTTGTACGATACTAATCTTAAGGAAGATATTCAAGATGTAGTTCCGTTGCTTCAAGAGCAACAGCCCGATTATTTTATTATCTATGATGATGGGTTTAACTACCTCACCAAAATGTGTCTAACTCGTATGCGAGAGGCTGCTTTTGATATGATTGCCTACGCCAAAGATTTGGGCTGCAGGATTATTGTATCCAGTTCAGATTCTACCGATCATTATGGAATGTATTTGGAAAAAGGAGCTGATTATATACTGCTCGGAGAAGGAGAGTTGACCTTGCAAGAACTGGTAACACAGCTAGAGGCAGGGAATACAGATGTTTCTCAGCTCCTAGGTATAGCTTGGACCAACCAAGATGGAACAATAGTGCGCAATGCAAGAAGGTCAGTTATTAAAAGTTTGGATGACTTGCCATCACCAGCATGGGATTTGATCAATATAGAGGATTATAGAAAAATATGGGTCGAAAAGCATGGCTACTTTGGGTTGAATATAGCAACAACTAGAGGTTGCCCTTATAAATGTAATTGGTGTGCAAAACCAATTTATGGCAACCGTTACAACTCTAGATCTCCTCAGCGAGTAGTAGACGAAGTTGAAATGCTGACTAAGACTTATGGGGCCGAATACTTTTGGGTTTGTGATGATATATTTGGGCTTAAACCTGGTTGGGTACAAGAGTTTAGAGATTTATTAGCAGAGAAAAAGCTATCCATTCAGTACAAAATACAATCTAGAGCAGATCTTTTGCTCAAAGAAGACACCATAGAGGCACTAGCAGCTTCTGGATTAGATACTGTTTGGATTGGTGCAGAGTCTGGCTCTCAAAAGATATTGGATGCTATGGACAAGGGCACCAAAATCGAACAAATCTATGAAGCTACTAAGTTACTAAAGAGAAAAGGAGTCAAAGTAGCCTTCTTTTTGCAGTTTGGTTACCTTGGTGAAACGATGGAAGATATAGAAAAAACGATCCAAATGGTATTAGATTTAATGCCTGATGATATAGGGATTTCGGTATCCTACCCTTTGCCTGGAACCAAGTTCTTTGAGGTAGTTCAGTCACAACTAAAAGACAAACAAAACTGGGAGGACTCAGATGATTTGGCTATGATGTACAAAGCTACATTCTCTCCTGATTTCTATAGACGTTTGCATCGTTTAGTGCATAAACGCTTTCAGAAAAAACGAGGATGGCAGACTATCAAGAAGATATTGACTTCGCCTAGCCAACTCAACAAAAAGACATTAAAAACAGCATTAGCTACATTTTATTATATCCCTGCAGCTGCTATGGATAAGATGAAATTGAACGCTTTGAAAGCTAAGGGATAAAAAATGGGATTTTTTTAAAGAAATGTGCATTTAGTTTGAGCAGTTGATTTTTCTATAAGGGGTGTTTTTTGAGGAACTGATTAGCTGAGGAATTGAGTAGAATAACTATCTAAGTATCTAAAGCAGGCTATACTCAATTGCGTCATAATTATTAAGCTTGAATTATTTTTTTTGATTTCAAACAATACTTTAAAGACCCTATTTTAGAATGATTCAGCCATTTGATAACACAGCCTCCTATTATGATAGTGAGTTTACGAATACGACTACTGGTCGAATGCAGCGAGAACGAGTGCATTGGCATTTAAGTAAACTATTCCAACAAAATACCATAAAGGATGTTTTAGAATTGAACTGTGGTACAGGCGAAGATGCAGTTTGGTTGGCTCGGCAAGGTTGTCAAGTATTGGCCACAGATATTTCTAGTGAAATGGTGTCTGTTGCTCAGCAGAAAGCAACACATTTTAAATTAGAAAACAGCATTAGTTGTCAGACACTAGACGCAGGAACTATTGGAGAACTTGGTGTTGATAAAAAGTATGATTTAATATTTTCTAACTTTGGTGGATTGAACTGTTTATCTCCTCAGCAATTAGAAAAATTAGCTAAATCTGCTGCCAAACTATTAAAGCCCAAAGGTTTTTTTGTAGCAGTAGTGATGCCTCGATTTTGTTGGTGGGAAACCCTGTTTTTTACTTTAAAGAGGGAGTTCAAAAAAGCATGGAGACGCAGAAGCAAAGAACCTATTTCGGCTAGATTGAGCGATACGGCATCCATTGATACTTGGTACTATGCTACCAAAGAATTTTATCGTTATTTTCAAGCAGATTTTAGATATAAACAAGTCAATGCGATAGGGCTATTCTTGCCTCCATCGTATCTAGATAAATGGTTTGAGAATAAGCCTTTTTTGATTAATAATCTAAATAGAATAGAAAAATGGGTGCCTAGAGGCACTTTTTTTGCGAATGCTGCAGATCATTTTATGATACAAATGCAACAATCAGATAAGTAAACGTTTGAAGTAGAAGCAGAGACTATGACAAAAATAGTATTCACACATGGATATTTCATACATGAAGATGAGAAGGAGCAAGAAATAATGCGCCCTTATCCACCTTTGGGGATACTATACCTGTCAGCATGGTTAGAGCAACACAATTTCCCTAATGAGGTTTTTGATACCACTTTTTCATCCAAAGAGAAACTCTATCAATATCTAGAAGAGCAACAACCTGATATTATACCTATTTACACCAATCTGATGACTAAAGTTAATGTCATTAAGATGGTTCAATATATCCGTTCTAACCCTAAACTAAAGGAGAGTATAGTGGTTTTGGGTGGGCCTGATGTAACTTATAATATAGAAGATTATCTCAATACTGGAGCAAATATAATAGTGATAGGAGAGGGCGAACAAACTATGCTCGAAATTGCTCAGACCATAACACAGGGCAATCGCCTAGAGTTTGGACATATTACTGGTTTGGCTTATCGTAATGGAGAAGGGGATATCATCAAAACTGCACAACGGCAACGAATTCGCCCTGTAGATGCTTTACCTTTCCCTAATCGGAAAAAGATAGATTTACACCAATATTTAGATGCGTGGAAAAAACGTCATGGGCTCAATGCTGTTTCTATTAGCACTCAGCGGGGCTGTCCTTATACTTGCAAATGGTGTAGCACAGCAGTTTATGGGCAGAGTTATAGAAGACGTTCTCCAGATAAGGTAGTTGATGAATTGTTGTATATCAAAGAACATTACAATCCAGATACAGTATGGTTTGTAGACGATGTGTTTACGGTAAGCCATAAGTGGCTAAAAGCATTTAAGGAAGAGGTGATTCGTCGCAATGCCGTTATCCCTTTTGAGTGTATAACTCGTGCAGATAGAATGAATGGGGAGGTGATTCAGTTGCTAAAAGCAGCAGGTGCTTTTCGAGTGTGGATTGGTGCAGAAAGTGGCTCTCAAAAGATCATTGATGCAATGGATCGCAGAGTAGATGTAAACCAAGTGCGAGATATGATACAGTTGACTCGGAAAAATGGGATAGAAGCAGGTACGTTTATTATGCTAGGCTATCCAGGCGAAACAGAAGAGGATATAGCAGAAACAATTCACCACCTAAAAGTATCAAATCCGGATTATTTTACTATTACAGTAGCCTATCCGATAAAAGGAACAGGTTTGTATGATCGAGTAGAAGCCTTACAGACTAAGGAGTTGGTCTGGAATACAAGCACTGATCGAGATCGAGATTTCAAACGAACTTATCCTAGACGGTTTTATGATTTTGCAGTGCAAAAGGTGGTGAATGAAGTACATTATCATAAACAAACTTTAGAAAAAGGGCGTTTTAGCAAATCTGCCATCAAGTTTAAACTCAAGGCGCTCAAGGCAGCTTTAGGAATGCAATACACAAAGCGTTTCTAATGAAACTAGAGACTTCTAAAATATCACCCATCTTGTTTTGGGCTCCTTTAGGACTTTGCCTAGTTTTTTGGGTTTGGAAGGCTTATTTTTATCCCTTACATGATTTTTCGAATGCCTATTTTGCTGCTGATTTTTTGAGGCAGGGATTTTTTGATAGTTCTATATATGATGCACTAAGTTTTAATGTAAAGGTACTAGAAGCAGGCTTCGAAGAGAAGTTTGTAGCATTTTATCCCAATACACCATTTTTTGCCTTCTTTTTTATTCCCTTTACCCTTTTGGAGCAGCCCGAAATGGCTAAACTAGTATTTAATATACTTAGTGTAGGCTTATTTCTTTGGGCATTGATGCACCTACAAAAACAACTCAAGTTTCCAAGATGGTTATTGCTAGTGTTGCCTATTACTTTTTATACTGTTTTACGCAATAGTCTATATTTTGGACAGGCCTATTTTCTGATCTTTTTTCTGCTGACAGAAGGATTGATAGCTTATTCTAAAAAGAAGGAACTAGCTGGTGGAATTTATTGGGGTTTAGCTATTTTACTAAAAGTATTTCCTGTTTTATTGGGCTTGTTGTTGTTACTGAAAATACAATTGAGAACCCTAGTAATATTAGGAAGTATCTGTTTGGCCTTAGTCTTATTTTCTTTAGTGAGTGTAGATATAATAGATTGGATTTATTACTTATTAGAAGTTTTTCCAAAATCTAATAATGGGGACTTTTACGATGGGTTTACACCTGCAGCTAAGTCAGCTACGATGCTATTTAAAAATATTTTTGTCTACGATGCGATGCTCAATCCATCGCCATTGATACCTTCTTATATAGGGTATGTATTAATGCAGGCTACTTATAAAACAGTAGTAGTAGGCACAGCAGTTCTTTTTTCATGGAAAAGCAAAAAGGATATATTTGAACAATTAGGACTTTGGCTGATTGCTTGTATGTTATTATCTCCAGGTTGGAGTAGTTATGCTAGTGTTTTACTACTTTTTCCTTTGGTGGTGCTTTGGCGAGAGACGTCTACACTGAAATTAGGACATAGGATTGCTTTTTTGGGGTTGATATTTTTGTATTCTAATATCCCTTTAGCTTTTTTTCTAAAACTCCCATTATTTCTAAAATTTCCTAAGGTTTATGTATTACTAACTATATTCTTTTATTATAGATACTTATCCCCAAGTATAGCTAATAGGAAAGAGCCTAAAATGTTGCTTATAACTCCTGTTTTTGCAGGATTTATATTACTTGGACTGATTAGTCCTAAACCACCTCAAAACAATTATGTTTCTAATGAGATCAAGGATGTTTTAATAGCAGATTATAATGTTCAAGATGGTTATTTGGTGTATAAATATTGGATGGCTCCTGCTCCATTACATAAGCAAACAACAATAGCTATAGCAACTTATGATACTATTCATGTAAATATTCAGAATAATCAGGTTTATTATAAAAATCAACAGCTGACCAAGACCAAAAGCAATAAGCTCAAACCTGTGTTAGTCAATAAAAAAGAAGTATATTATTTGTCTGATCAGAATAGAGGATTAGGGTTTTATACCTTACTAAAAATAAAACTCCCATGATTTATAAACTAAAATCATTCTATAATTATCATATAAAAGGACAGAGGCAATACCAAAAAGCATTAAAAGCCTTGAGCAGCGATGCAACACCTGTAGTTGTTTATACTATGGCAAAAGTAGGTTCACTATCTGTATATTCTTCTATCCAAAAACAGACATCCTTTCCTACCTTTCATGTGCATACTTTAAAAAAAGAAAAAATTCAGTTAGAGTATGAAATTTGTAGGGCAAAAGGGTGGTGGCCAGACTCTAAGAATACAGGAGGCCTCATTTATACTAAAAAAGTGTTGCCTAAAAAGCCATTAAAAATAATTACAGCAGTCAGAGAGCCTATTGGCCGAAATTTGTCTGCTTTTTTTGAAGTTTTTCGATATTATAATGGGGTGAGTCCTACACAATACCATGGAAACCAAGAAGAATTAAAACAAACATTTTTGAAAGAATTACCACATGATTATCCTTTAGTTTGGCTTGAGGAAGAACTGGCTTCTTGTATAGGGATTGATGTTTATCAACACAGTTTTGATACTACTAAAAAATACCAACTGTATCAGAATGAGAATATAGAAATGCTCTTATTTCGAGTAGATTTACCAGACTCCGAAAAAGAGGATTGTATCAGAAGATTTTTAGATATTCCTTCTTTTCAATTAGTTAATCAAAACATAGGCAGCCAAAAAGATTATGCAGCACTATATCAAGAGTTTAAAAAAAATATAAAACTGCCTAAAGATTACCTTCAAAAGATGTTGGGGTCTAAATATGCTAAACATTTTTATACTAATGAGGAGCGTAAAAGCTTATTAGAGCAATGGGAGCAAAACTAGCAAAAATAAGAAGCCGTTTAGGATGGGTTAGTGGTTATGGAGGGCTCCAACTAGTTAGCCTGGTGGGGCAGTTTTTGATCTCTTATTTTGTGATTGTTTATAGTTCACAATATATATGGGGTGAAGTAGTTAGCTGCCTCATTGTGTTGAATTTGGCAGCTATGCTTTGCAATTGGGGACAGAATACTTATTTACTTCGAGAATTCAGTAAAACACCAATGAACATTGCCCAATTGTGGCAAGAATCATTTACAACAAGATTAGTGTTTTTTGTAGCTACAGGACTAATCTTTTTATTCCTCTATAAGGATGATTTTGAACTATATATCTATTTGTGTTTATGGTTGTTTGCAATTTTTATTATTCGTTCCGTTGAACCACTCAATCTTTACTTTAGGGCATTTAAATGGCTAATTTTTCTAGAATGTATCAGTTTAGCTATTTTTGGGGTCTTGTTTTATTGGAGTATAGATAATATTAGTCCTTTATTGTTAGTCAAGCTCTATGTAATATGGTCTTGGTTTCGAGCTTTGGGCTATCTAGTGTTTTACAAGAAAACTATATTTAGTGTTCTAAAATGGAGGTTTAGCCTAATGTTTTTGAAAGGAGCCTTTCCTTTTTTTATTCCAGCTATGGTAGGATTTGTACAAAGTCGAATTGATCTCTATGGAGTAGCCTATTATCTGCCTAAAAAAACCTTGGGGGAGTATCAAATTTTTTTTAAGTATTTAATGCTTTTTATTGTAGGGCTTCGGATCGTAATAAGTCCATTCTTAAAAACGATATATCGATTGCCTTTCAAATCTTTAACTCGTTTAAGTAAACAAGCGTTTTTAGCTGGAATCTTTTTGACAGGACCTATAATTATCGCCTTATATTTTATATTACCTTGGGTGTATGGAATTCGTTTTTCTGTATATCTTTATATTGCAGGTTATTTAATGCTAGTTCCTTTTTTTGGATATGCTCTGCAAACACACCTATTGATTAAGCACCATTTAGAAACTAAGATGGCTTGGGGCTTTTTTTGGGGGGCTTGTTGCAATTTGATCTGCAATTACCTCTTGATTCCTACTTATGGGGCATTGGGGGCAATAATTTCTACAGCGATTGTTCAGTGGTTGTTATTGATTGGGTTTAGTTATTTAGTGAAAACAATAAGAATAAACAATGAAGTTACATAATCGCTTAAAAAAACTGAATGTTAGTTATTGGCCAAAACACTTGTGGTATGACCCTAGTTGGTTGGTGTTGGGGGTTAATAATGTGTGTAATTTGCATTGCAAAATGTGTGATGTAGGAACTAAAAACTTAGACAGTAACTTTGCTCAAAACCTAGTAGGGACTAGACCGCTAAATATGCCCCTAGAACTTATTCATAAGATAATAGACCAAACTAAAGAGTATTTTCCAAGCACTAAATTAGGGTATGGATTTACAGAACCTTTAGTTTACCCTCATCTTATAGAGTCTTTGGATTATGCCAACAAAAAAGGAATCTATACAACTATTACAACCAACGCATTAACACTACGTCAAAAGGCAGAAGATTTAGTGAAATCGGGGTTGAACGAAATTTTTATATCTCTAGATGGCCCTCAAGCTATACATAACGAAATAAGAGGACATGCTAAATCTTTTCAGAAAGCAATAGATGGAATTGGTGCATTGTACTTGTATCCTGATGCACCCAAAATTTCTATATTCTGTGTGATTACAGAGTGGAATATTGGACATTTATTAGAGTTTGCCAATTATTTTAGAGAGCTGCCAATTGCATATATGGGATTCATGCACACCAATTTTACTACTGAGGATATGGCTGCTCAGCACAATTTGATTTATGGCAATTCTTATCCTGCCACAGATTCTAATATTGATGAAATAGATGTGTCTAAAATGGATTTAGATGTACTTTGGGAAGAGATACAGACCCTTAAAAGCTTGGATGTCCCATTTGATATAGGGTTTTCTCCTAATGTGGACAGTAGAGCGAATTTAGAGGCATTTTACCATCAACCAGATAAATTATTTGGGAAACGTTGCAATGATGCATTTTCTAATATAATGGTTAAATCAGATGGGAATGTTATTCCTGCGCATGGTCGTTGTTACAATCTGACTATAGGAAATATTCATGAACAATCGCTTAAGGAAATTTGGAATAGTGAAATTATAGCGAAATTTAGAAAGGAATTGAATAAAGCTGGTGGATTATTACCAGCTTGTACTAGATGTTGTAGTGCTATGGGGGGTTAGTAATTGGGTTCAAAACTAGATTCCTCTCTTGCTGATTCTGGGACTTGCAATATAGGGTGTGGGCCCAAATGGTCAATTTCTGCTCTATTGTACAATGGCCCCAACTGAGGGTATTCATGATGTGTATGTGTGGTATATGGTTGTAATAGTGTTTGAGTCTCGGTCATGGAATAATCCCATTCTTCCGCCAACCGCTCTACATTAGGCTCCATAAACGAGATGTAAAGCAATTCCATTAAACTATGTTCCTGTAGCTGCTGATAGTCTAATTCAGATATAATCTGGCTGCGAATAGAATCCAGCAAGTTTTTTTTCTGATAGATATTGTTATTAAAGTAGTTAGTATGAGGACTTATTCCTGTAAAGTTAGGTTGAATATTAGATTCATGGCACCACATACATTTACTAGGTTTTCCTGCTGTTCCTAACAGAGCAGGAACAGCTGTTTTTAACTGCCCTTGCTTATTGTAAATAGCAAATCGGGGCTGTCCATTGGGCATGAAATCAAATACTTCAAATTCTGTTGCTTCAAAATTACCTTGCTGAACGCTGCCTTTACCCTCTGTTGCTATAAAAGCCATATCTAAAAAATGGTTTTCGCCATTGTGAGTTTGATAAACAATCCGATCGGCTACGGCTATGGAGGATTCTCCTGGATAAAAGGTGATAATAGCCGTATCCTCAAAGTTATACGCAGCTCGAAAATCATCTAAAGAGTTGTATACCCCTGTAATTGCATAGTAATGGTGACTGCTGTTGAGCGTGAGCATAACAAAACGACCAAGATCTATACTGTTTAACTGTTTGTAGGCATCACTATTTTTGATTGTTTTAATAATATGTGCTAAAACAGGAGTTGCATATTCTGGAAATCCAATTTCTCCAAAATCTAAATCTAAAAGATCATCACTATTCACCCATGTAATAGCATTGTCTAGTTGATTGGGGGCTAATTGAGCGCCTAAATGTGATAGATACCATTTTAGAGCTGTTTTAAGGCTAGTTTTGTCTTTAATAGTAGCTTGATAATAGTACTTTAATCGAATATTTAGGTCATAAGGAAGTTTATCTTTTGTACAACTCCAAACACAAAAAGGGACAAGGATATAAAGAATCCATCTAAATCTTTTAGACAATATTGATAGTTGTAACATGAAAAATTGAATAGTAAATGAAATAAGTTATAAATTCATACTCTTAAAAATATCAAAAATGTCTAACAAAGTAATCCTTTTTAATCCTCGTAGTGCAAATTCTAAGTATAGAATACCTAACAGTATACTACAAGTAGGAGCATCTATACAGGGTAAATTTGAGTATGTATTGGTTGATGGTAACTTAGAAAAAGATCCATACCAAAAGATAAAATCCTACTTAGATACAGGTGAATTTAAGTACCTAGGTATGACCGTTATGCCTGGGCCTCAACTGAGCCAAGCTATTCCCTTTGCAAAAAAAGCTAAAGAAGAATATCCCAATATTGTCAATATATGGGGAGGTTATTTTCCTGCTAACCAATATAAGGTAGTAGTAAGTGCACCTTATATCGACTTTGCAATTAATGGACCTGGCGATAATACTTTTCCTGCCTTATTGATGGCTTTGGAGAATGATTTGCCTTATGAGTTTATCCCAAATTTGATCTATCAGAATCAGGATGGAGATATTATAAAAACACAGAAAGAAAGCTTGCTTGATCAAGATAGATTAGCACCATTGCCTTATGATTATCTCAACACCTTTTATCCTATAGAAGGGTATTTAGGAAAGACCTATTTAGGCCAAAAAACATTAGCTTATCACTCTAGTGTAGGTTGCCCTTTTAAGTGCTCCTTTTGTGCAGTAGTTCCTATTTATAATGCTAGATGGAGAGGCAAAAGTGCAGAGAATATTTATAAGGATGTCATGAAAATGAAGAAGGAATATGGCGCAGATGCTATTGAATTTCATGACAATAACTTCTTTGTTTCTGAAAAACGAGTAGCAGCATTTTCTAAAATGATGCTCAACGAAAATATGATTTGGTGGGGTGAAGGGCGTATCGATACTATTGACAAATATTCGGATGAAACCTTGCATCTGATGCGCAAAGCTGGCTGCAAAATGATTTTTTATGGTGCAGAGAGTGGGAATGACGATATTTTGAAGCAAATGGATAAAGGTGGCAAGCAGACGGCTGAACAAATCAAATCCTTTGCTGCTCGTATGAAAAAAGTGGATATTATTCCTGAATATTCCTTTGTTTTGGGCTTACCTGCCGAAACCCCCCAAAAAGTGATGGCTCAGATAGATTCAGATATTCAGTTTATCAAAGAAATAAAAAAGATTAACCCTAATACAGAGATTATTATCTATATGTACAGTCCTGTGCCAACCGAAGGTTCAGAGCTTTTTGAACGGATAACTGAAGCCGGTTTTCAGTTTCCCGAAAAACTGGAGGATTGGATAACTCCTCAATGGCAAAATTTTGATTTGCGCAAAAATCCATTAACTCCTTGGTTAACTCCAGCTATGGTCGATAAAATTAAAAATTTTGAAACTGTTTTGAACGCTTATTACCCAACAGTATCTGACACCAAATTGAGCAAGTTTCAACGCAAGGTGATGCGGTCAGTTTCGGCGGCTCGATACAAAACAGGTTTGTATAAATATCCTTATGAGCTGAAAGTGTTACAGCGGTTTTGGCTCAAGTATAGACAACCAGAAATAGAAGGGTTTTAGGGATGATAGATAAATTGCGTAGATATATCAGAAGGTTAACAAATCCTATTCTTTGGCGAATATACAAGTGGTATTTGTCCAAAAATAGATGGTATCATTATGAGGGCTTGAAAATAAAGGTCGCTCCATCTGTTTTTCATCCTGGTTTGCTGTTTAGCACCAAAATTTTAGTTCGATTTGTATTAGAATTAGACCTAAAGGATAAAAAACTATTAGAGTTGGGAGCGGGAAGTGGGCTGATTGCTGCTGCTGCCAACAGAGCAGGAGCTAAGGTCTTAGCTTCGGATATAAATCCTGTTGCTGTAGAGTCTATGAAAGAGAGCAAAATTACCAATAGTCTATCGTTGGATATTATTGAATCTGATTTGTTTAATGCAATATCCTCACAGACCTTTGACTATATTATTATTAATCCTCCTTACTTTCCACAAGTAGCTAACTCAGACCGAGAGAAAGCCTTTTTTTGTGGAGAAAATTTTGAATATTTTCATCGACTTTTTGCTGATATGCCAGCATATTTAGCGGAGAATTCTGTGGTGTATATGATCCTTTCGGATGATTGTGCTATCGACCGAATGCAAGAAATATCTAAAACTGAGGCTAGTTTTGATTGGAAATTAGTACATGAAGAAAAAGTATGGGGAGAGACCAATTTCATCTTTGAACTAAAAAATAAAAAGCCTACCCTATAGGGCAGGCAGCGAACAACTTCATGTTATAAAAATTATTTAATAAGATTAAGATTGAAACCTAAACCTAACATAAACCTGAATTCATGTAAGGAAGTTGGCATTTCTGTATTGGCGATATAGCGACCACCGACATATCTAACGGCTAAGTAAAAATTGAAATATTTAGCTACATAGTAGTGAAAACCACCCAACACAGAAGCTACAGGAACAGCTTTTATCTTGGCAGGAGTATTGTCATCTACCCACCCTTGAACGAAGCTCATCCCAGGTTGAAAGCCTATAAATGGATCAAATTTACCCTTTGGGAAATGATAAGAAAACCCAAAAAATAGAGAATGATTCATCTTCAATATTTTGTCCTTTTTTTGAGTGCCAAAGTAGTAACTAAAATCGCCACGAAGGGAAACTCTTTTACTAATATAACCTTCTAAATCACCATTGATATAGAGAGTCATAGCTGTTGGCTTCAGGAGTACTCCTGCTCCAATATTAGCAGTAGCTTTGAGTAAGCCAGGGCGAACTATAGGCTTATCTTGTGCTTTGCCTAAGTTGCTAAAAACCATAAGAAAACCAACCATTAATATTTTATGTATAGAAGACATATTCTCTTAAATGTATATCGTAAATAATAGATTATTTGTTGCGCTTGCCCCAGAGGTCTGCGATTTTGTAATTGGCACTGACTGTAATGAATAAGTGCCCCTCTGCTGAAAAACCTTTATGACGCTCTATATGTACTTCATCCCCTTCTAGATGAGCATGCAAATCGCCACCTAAATGCATCATATATTGCGTTTTTAGCGTCAGGTCAAATCGTTGAGTTAGGTTGAAATGAGTGCCTAAACCCAATTGAATAGCAGAAGTGAAATTGAACATCTTGTTTTGAGGGTTTTGGTTTTCTGCTAGCCATGAAAAATCAAAACAATGTCCGGTTTCTATAAAAGGTTTGACCACCTTACTAAAGTCAATATTTCCAGGTACAGGATAAAAGAATACCGACCAACCTATATGCATATCATCTCTATGTGCCTTCCCCTCTATATCATTGGTAGTATAATCCAAGTACCATTCACTATTGACTTGATCAAAAAACTGTAAACGAAATTGACCTCCAGTGCCTATACCGACACTATTCCAATTGTGATTGTTGAACAGACTCAAGGTACTACGCATTCCCAAAGAAAATAAACCACTTGCATTCCCTCGCATCTTGAGAGGCTGCTGACTATACCCGAATGTATAGAATAGTAGAAATACTAGGATTAGCTTGATTTGTTTCATATCAATACTTGTTTATTCTTGAATTATTTCAAGGTATTTATCTTATGGATTATTGTTGTTTTATCTAATTCTATTGCTAGATAGAAAAGGCCACTAGATAGAAAACTTAAGTCTATTTCTAAATTTTTGTGGTTTAAACTAGTTGCAATGTAAACTGATTGTCCCAAGGAATTAATGATCTTTATATCCTTAATGGGGGATTTTGATTCAATATTCAGAGTATTTACAATAGGATTTGGGAAAACTCGAACTTGAGTTTGCTCTTGACCTTCAATTCTAGTAGTATTTGTGATTTGGGCATAACGTGCCATAAATTCTTCATAATACATATTCGCAATGACTGCATCATGTATGATTAGTGTATTTTCGTCATAATCATTTTCGGCAGAGTTTGTCCAATTGTGAGATCCTGTAATTACAAGCGGATCACTCAAACTATTGTTGGCGTCAACTATTCCATATTTATGATGAAGAAAGTGGGGTTTTGAAAAATGAGAGTGAACATCAACTCCTGCATTCTTCAGGCCATTATACTCTGATCCAAAATAGTATATGTTCTCAATAATCCCCTTTACGTCAACGCCCGAATTGTGTATGGTTTCTACAGCATCACCTAAGTCATTATTTATAAAGGTCAGCAGCGCAAACTGCATGTCTGTATTTGCAGAGAGTATCGCACTCTCTATCTGAGCTGTAGTACCATCTGATGGCGAAAAATAAAGCTGAACAGGCACCCCTCCAATAGAGAAGGAATGTGGTGTGTTATCTGTTTTTGCATTGCCAAATTTTGCATTTGTCAGATTAGGTGTATTCCCCGCACTTCCCCACATCTCTTCAAATTCTAGCTCATAAGCTAAGGCTAATGCTTGGTCTTGAATAATAACAAGGTTGTTATAGTCTTGATGACAACTGTTGTTAGTATGATTTACTGAACCTGTTATTAGATTAGAACGCAAGGAATCTGCAACATCTATAATCAAAAATTTATTGTGCATTACTTCTCCATCCGAAGGTCTCTGTATCATAGGAATAGTCGAAGAAAGATTTGCCAATTCGTCATTGTTGGTTAGTGTGTTATCTGCAGCTATATACCGAACAACAACGCCCCTTGTTTTTGCAGCGTTAATGGCATTGACAATAGGCAAACTTCCTGTATTGTAATTACAAACATCCAAGGTGTATTGAGTACGATTGATATAAGCAATAAGACTATCTTCAAATGCAGGTCTGTATAATGCATCTGCTAGAGTTGATGCACTGTTATTAACAGGTTGGTTAAAATAAACAGTTATCTTCCCAGAAGAATTGGATGCAGTTGAGAACAATTGAATCTCTGATTCTTGCCTTGATTGGGGCTCTTTACTTTTGGCTTTTACATAGTAAAAACTAGCATCCTCAAGGTTAGTTAAAGACAAGCCCTCAACTAAGCCCAACTCTAATTTTGGGCTTAATCCATACTCTAACTCTACCATAGATGGCTCTAAGTCTTGCCAAGAAAAATGAATAGCATTTTGCTCAATCTCTACAACTGATAATGTATTGTTTTGACCAAAGGATAAAGCATTGATGAACATCAGTAGGCTTAGTCCTATGAACTTAATCTGCCTATGCATTTTATTGTTTTAAGATTTTGATAGTTTGTTGAGTTGATTTTGAGCTTAAATTTATCCAATAAACCCCTGTAGAAAACCTATTGAGATCTATTTGTTGTAGTGTGTTGGGCAAAATAGTTTTGGCTTCTAATAGTTGCCCTTGAGCATTGAAAACTTGCACTTGACTTTCTTCTTCTATCCCTTCTAAATTTAAGAGTCCTGTAGTTGGATTTGGGTAGATATTAACAGCTGATATTTGTTGTACATCTTCTACTCCTGAAAGCACACAAAAGGTAACTGATGGAGATATTGTACCTAAATTAAAATCTACATAAGGAGAGGATGGTGGAGGAGTATAATCACAAAAATCAAAACTGCCTGACATTACTCCTGTGTTAACAGAACTATCTTGCATTGTTATACTACCTGTAGTTCCTTTTGTGCTATCTGTATTGTACCAACTATCTCCCAGTTCAAAGGTTCCGTTAGCTATAAATACAGCATTGGTACCTAGTGAAGCATCACCATTCAAAAAACTCTTGGCTAAATAGATATAACCTGTACTTTGATTATCAAAAGAGGTCATATTCCAAACACTATGGCTTCCAATAATAGAATCTGTATTGATTAGTGTTCCCCAGTTGAGCATATCATAAAAACTAAGGTAGTTGTTGTTGGTAAAAGTACCTTGATTGGTATATCTACTAAAGTCTAAAATCCCATTATTAGTGAAAGTACCTAAGTTTAGAGCACTATCTGCAACTACTATTGCATTCACATCATTGAGCATTGTTCCTGCATTGGTTATGCTATCAATTGTGGTAGTTAGCCCACGTAGTTCACTATAGTTGTTGAGTATATTATTATTGTAGAATGTAGCTGTACGAATAAGTCCAGTGTTGGTAAGTGTACCATCATTATACAAACTATCCAATTGTTGCAAATTTCCAGAGTTATTGATAGTCGCGTAATTAGCAAACGATGCTATATTAGCTGTGCCTGAATTGGTAAAAACACTAGTGTTATTTAGTAATAAATAGCGGAACTCTAGTGTCCCATTATTAGTCAATGTACCTGTACCACTTACTGATATATCTCGACCAGCTGCATCATGTACCAAACTCCCATTGGTGCTAATGGTAATAGAACCATTAGTATAAGCAAAAGGAGTGTTAAGAGTTACATTATGATTGATTGTAACGGTACTACCTGGCAAGGGGATACCTGCAACGCCTGTGGGAGACCAGGTTAGAGGGTTGGTCCAGTTTCCATTGTTGACAGAGGTGTATTGCCCAAAGGCATTAAAAAAACAAAATACACTAATAATTATTCCCAATAATGTCTTCATAATAATGTTGTTTAATACTATAGTTTGTTGAGTCTTCGTAAGTGATTGATAATTAGCACTAAATGCTCTTGAAACTAAAGTTAATAATAGCTTGATTATCAAGAACTAAGAATTGATGCTTTTTTGAATTTTAGCAGAAAATTCAAAAAACAACAAACTATTCTTAATAAGAAGCATTAAAAAATATGCTGGGAGTTCTCTCTAATTTATAATTGCTAAAGCTTAATTCACAAAAGCTTTTAGTCCTCGTAAGCCCATATCTACCATAGTTTCTACAGAGTTGTTGCCTACATCTACATCCATTTTTCCATTACCGTTTGTATCCTTCCATTCTACACTATTGTTGATAGAAAAGGAAAGAGTAACTTCTATATCTTCAGTCTCATTGCCTGTGATGTTGAGTGCGTTGTCAAAACTTCCAGAAACTAAGCATGAACCCTCCGTGATGGGAGCTGTATTGGCAAAAGGATTGACTACAGTAGTAGCTCCTACAGGTGCTTGACCACTACTTAGTGTATTGTAGTTGTTGTAAGGTGATTTCAGGTCAGTTTCGAATGCCCAGAAGCCTTGCTTTTTGTTGGCATTTATGGTTTCTGTTTTTTGAATAGGAGTTACCTCTTTTAGGTAAGTATTGAATCCTACAAATACATCCATACGGCCAGATTCATCTGATAAACTTTGAGAAAGGCCAGGAATATTAATGACATCATATTTAATATCTAACTGCTGATATGTGACTGATACTCGAATGTGCTTATAAGTGCCTGGAGTAATATCTTTGATAGGAACTTCCAAAAAAACAATGTTTTCATCTTCAACTACAGCTTGCTCAAAATCAATAGCCTTATCGCCTCCTACAGTTGTTTCTGCACCTTTATAAACCATTTCACCAGTTTGAACAGGGACAAATTCATCTTTTACCAATTCTATAAAATGAGCACTTAAGCCTCTAAAATCAGGTGTTTGGGCAGCATTGCCTGCAGGAATAGTAGATGGTTGACCAAAATTGTCTAAACGTTCTTGGTTTGGATCAAATTTGAATTTGAATTTGAGTTTAGCTGTTGTTGCTGTCGTATTGTCATCATTCTTGTCTTTATCTTCATCTTTGACACAACTTGATACAAGTACCGTTATGGTCAACAAAAAAAACAAATATTTCTTCATGATAAAAGCTGTTTATAAGTGAAATTATTTGGCGATTAATTGCCCAGTTTGAGCAGGTTTACCATCTATTTCTATGGTGTAAAAATACACACCACTAGTTAATGAGTTTGGATATATTTCAAATTGCGATGTCTGACTGGCTTTGCTATAAACCAATTGTCCTTGACTGTTCCATAATCTAAATAAAATACTGTTTGCAGGTTCTTTTGGCTCTATACGAACAGTTGCCTGCCTATGGACTGGGTTAGGGAATATCTGTATAGATGCTTGTTCTATCGTTTTTTCGAATACAGTATGTGTTATAATACTTGTATAGGCATCGCCTTTTATTTCGTGTGTGGTTGTATTGGTTGTTTGTCCTTGCCCATCAAAATAGACTTGAGCATTATTTTCTATAATAGTACCATCTATATTTCCAGGTTTTTGCAGAATATAAAATCGAGCAAAACCTTGCGATTTATGGTTGTCTATAGTATAAGTTGGTAGTAGAATATTGTTGAATTGAATTTTAAGCACATTGTCCTCTAGCGTCCAAGTATAGTCATGACTACAGCTCATTATTTGTAAGCTGCTGATGTCTAAGTGTTCAGATAAGGTATCTACAATCAATACATTATTAGAGATTCCCAACCCTCTGTTTTGAAATTGTATATGATATTCTAAAGGTTGCGTACTAGGGATATAATGATTAGAACCATAACCAATAGGATAACCTGTGGTGCTTGTCTCAGGCAACTGACTGAGGTTTTGTTGACAATCATAATCAAATGCAGGAAGATAGTTCTCTAAAGGATATTGTAGGAGTATACCTGTGGTGTCTGCAACTGCTCCACATCCCTCAAATCCTACGGATACAAATGGGCGCAAAGGGTGTGCAGGGTCTTGCTGTGCTTGCATATGATAGGTTAGTCCATTCACAGGAACGGCCAACGTTTCTATTTGCCCAGAATTGAGTTGGTAAGTACCTGTTTTGAGCATGATTTCATCCTCTGCTACAAAATAAGCCCTTTGCGTACTCATATTACCTGTTCCAATATTCTCTAAGTGGAATTTAATAGAATCTATATTGCATTCTACTGTTATTTTTATATCAGATTGATCCCAAATGGCATTTGTTCCTGGTATGCAGAGCGTGTCGGGAAAGATATGAGCAGAGACACAGTGCGTTTGTCCTGTGAGTATAGTACCACAATCTAATGTGGTATGTACATCAAAATTTCCGCAAGTATTAAAGGGAACATTACCTACATCAAATCGATAGAGTTTGTAGCCCAACTGTCCAAGTAGTGGTGCAGAGGCACTATCCAAAGTTAAGAAACTATCTAACTGCACATCTACATAAGCACCTGCAGCATTACCTGTCCCAATATTGCAATAACTAACTGTATAAGTGCTAGGTTGGCAAGGTTGCAAAACAGGTGTAGAAACACCTACATGCAACAACGGACAAGTATAAGCCCAACTACCTAAATTATGAGTAGTAGTACCAGCTGTAGAAAAACTAACAATTGCAGAATCATTGCAAGCTAACCAATAAGGACTAGGTGGAATCATGCTTACATAGTAAGTGCCAGTGTCTACAGGTAGTTCATAATAGCCACTTACATCTGTGGTAGTGTAGTTGACCCAACTACCTTTTTCTGCCTTAATAATTACATTACTTAAGGTTGTTGTTTCCCAAAAATCCTTTTGACAATTAGTATCAATCTCTTGGTATACATGACCTTTGATCAAAGAAGATTGACCTTGTACTAATGTGATAGAACACATAAGTGCTGTAAGCAGGAATACAATTTTGATCAGTTTAGAAATAGTCATGTTGTTATTTATTTAAATCTTTGGTCTTGACAATACAAACGTCTTGCAAAAAAATGAAAACCCCAAAAACTTATTTGAGCTATAATTTATTATATTTATAATAGGTTTTTTATCTAAATCCTTTTTATAGTTATGTTCTAGTTCTGTATTATTAATAGTATATGTTTTTTTATAATTTATTTAATGTTGTTAAAATTGAAAAATAATCACCTTGTCCAAGTATTATCAACTCTCAGCAGAAAAGAAATTCGCTTATTTCGGCAATGGTTGCAATCTCCTCTTCATAATACCAATGTGGAATTATTGAGATTGTATGATTACTTTATAGAAGATGCTCAACTCAAAGAACAATATCTAGCTCAAGACTTAATTTGGAGCACCTTATATCCGAATAAACCTTTAGATAAAAACTATTTTAGGCAGATCAACCACTTACTCCTAAAGAACCTAGAAGAGTTTTTGGGCTATCAACTATATAAAAGAACTGTCCATCAAGAGCCTCTATTTATGGCTCATGCGCTACACAAAAGGCATTTAGATAAGTTGCTAGATAAACGCTTGAATAGTATGGAGCGTAAGCTCACAAACTCACTCCTAAAAGATGCTGCATACTTATCAGATGATTATCAATATAAAGTGCTTAAATTTCGATTTTCGGAGCGAAAGAAGCGTACAGCTCCTACGCATATCCAAAGTGTTTCCAATACCTTAGATATTTATTATTGTGCTGAGAAACTTAAAACAGCTTGTCTATTTATGTCGCACAACGCTGTCTACAAAGCTGATTATTCTCCAAATCTCTTAGATGAGGTTTTAGGTTTAGTTGAGCAGAATATCTGGATAGATATTCCTGCTGTGGGTATTTATTATTATTGTTATAAGGCTTTGTATGGGGATAACAATAATGATTTTTATTTTGAACATTTCACGCAACATCTATATAAATATAAGGATTTTTTCACACATCCTGAACTGCGTGAGCTATACTTATTGGGTATTAATTATATTATAAGAAAGATAAATACAGGTAAGTTGGATTATGTTCGACAAGCTTTTGAATTGTATAAGGCTGGGGTAGAATATGGTTATCTGATGGAGCATAACCAATTGAGCCCTTGGACATACCGAAATACGGTAATTGTTGGTTGTAAGTTAAAGGAGTTTGAGTGGTTAGAGCATTTCATACCTACCTACCAAAAATATTTAGATGCCAAACACAGAAGGCGTATGTATAATGAGTGTTTGGCAAGGTTGTACTATACCCAAAAGCAGTATGATCAAGCTATTGAGCTTTTGCAACAGACTATGTTTAAGGACATTTTGCAAAATCTAAATAATAAAACAATGTTGGCCAAAATGTACTACGAAACGGAGTTGAAAGAGCCTTTAGATTCGCTCTTGACGAGTATGCGAGTATTTATACACCGCAAAAAAGTGTTGAGTTACCACGAACAAAATTATTCTAATTTTGCCCAATTGCTCCAACGCTTAACGAAGCTTAATCCTTTTGCCTCTAGGGCTAAAGATGAGTTGCTAGAGGCGATACAAACTACCCAACCTTTGACGGAGAGAGAATGGTTTTTGGAGCAATTAAATGCTCCAAGTTAGTGCTGTAGGTATCTGAGTAAATAGATTTGCTAGTTTTGGATAGTGCAGATGTTGCCGTTTCATTTCTTCCCAAACTGTTGGGTGAGGATAGGTTAAAATTGCTTCTTGAATATTTAAGCAACATTGTGTTTGTATAAAATTGAAAGCCTTATTACGTGGAACAGGTGTTGCTTGACTATAAGCTGCATCAAGTTCATTGAAATTGGTCGCATTTAACACATTGATATAACGGTTTAGCATATTCCAATATTCATTGTATGCTTTTTTTCTACCTTTAACCAATTCTTCTCGATTATTTAATGCAAGTAGTTCTATTGTGTAGTTTGCTCTCCACCAATCTCTTGTTCTTTGGTTTTGACGTTCTACAAAAACACCTGTCTTTAAATCTAACCATAGAAAATGCATTGGATTTTCTGATCTAGGATTAATAAGTAAAGCATCATTGTTAGGTCGATTGTAGTTTCTTGGGTTAAGAGGCGTTATATCTGTATGTTGAGGGGTATTGGGAGCATTAAATGTCTTAAATTTTGATCCTTTATAATCTGAATTGCATATACTACATGCCCAAAGGTAGTTATCCCAAACAAAAGTCTTATCAGGATAAAGCGATTTAGGAAAAATATGCTCAACATGTGATCCTGTTTCATTCTCACAATAATTGCAAGTATGATGGGCTACAGCCATTTTTTTTAGCTTAGCTTTTATTTCGCTAAAGTAAATAGAGGTTGAACTTTTTCCATCCCAAAGGGTAGAAGCTTTCTGAACTTCTTGTGTATAATTAGCTAAAATGTTTATTTGATCTTGTTTATTAGCCAAAAGTCTTTGAGTTCGTGTACTAATCGTTAAGGAAGTTATCTGCAACATCTGTCATGAAGATTTGGCGGAGTTTATTAAGTTGGGTTTGATCTTCTTCTGATAGGTCGCCTTGTTGTTGGCGCATATTGAGTATGGCAAGTTCTTTGAGCATTTTATTAGAAGATTCGCTCCTACCAATATTTTTCCCAAAAACAGTTGTGCCTAAAGCGTCCAACACATTACCATAAACCAAACGATTATAGTCTGTACCTGTTATTTGATGCCCAATAACACCATCTTCACTATGTTCTAGTTCCCAAATTGAACCTTTTATAGCACTTCTACAAACCAAAGGGCTGTGTGTGGTTACAATGAATTGTATATTTGGGAAATGTGTAGTGAACCAAGTGCCTATTTTTGTTTGCCAAGTTGGATGTAGGTGAGCATCTACTTCATCTATTAAGACTACTCCTGGTACATCTATTGAAACACCTTTATTTTTAACAGTTTTAAAAGTTACATCTGCCCCATAAAAATAGACTAATCGATAAACTAAATCTAAGGTTAGGCTTAAAACTGAACGATAACCATCGCTCATTTCTAAGACAGAAATAATATTACCCAATGCATCTTTAAAAAATACTCCACTGGAATTAACTTCCTTGATTTTAGTATTGTTTGGAAGTAAATTAGCATTATTTATAAATTGGATTACCCAATCTAGAGTTTTGTCTTTTTTTGAGGATGTACTAAATGTTTTATCAAGTTGCCTAAATTTAAGAGTTCTAAGCCATTCCAAACTATTAGTTAGAGCAAAATCTTCATCAAAACAAGATTGGTGAGCAAAAAGTTTGGCATAATAATGCTCTGTTTCTTCATGATGTTTTCCTGAAAAGCTACGAAATGGCCCATAAGCTGCAGAAAAACCAACCTCATTGGGCTTAAATGTAATATTTACTTTACTAGAGCTAAATATCATATTAGTATTATTATCATTTTTAATAAATGATAATGTTTGTTCTACTTTGTTTAAATCATTATAATCTGCTTTAGGTTCTAATACTGGAGGGTAAAAAACCTTAGAAGTAATAATTCCTTTTAATGTGTTATTTTTTAACCATTTTTCAGGCACTATTTTTAGATGAGTATATAGGCGATCGCCTAACAATGTAGCTACAATACCTCGTAATAAAGAAGATTTACCCACTCCATTATCACCCAAAATAACATGCCAGCCAGCTTTATCAATATCCTTGAAATCAAGCTCTAATTTATGAATACACCGAATATTCTCGATGCTAACCTTTTCTATATACATAGTATGGGCATTAAAAAATGAAAAATAGTATTTTCAAAGATACGTAATTCTATAGTAAAAGTATAGGCATTAAATCTCCAACCGTACCCATTCATTCAAAGCTGTGTCAGAAAGATCGCCAACCCACTGACTACCTGTAAAAACGGTAGAGTCTGCTAATTGTTTTTTGCTCTGAATCATATTGTCAATATTCTCTTCTAAGGTGCCTTTAGAAATAAAGCGATAGACTTGCACATTTTTTTTCTGTCCAATACGATAAGCCCTATCTGTAGCCTGTGCTTCTACTGCAGGATTCCACCAAAGATCATAGTGTATAACATGGTTGGCAGCTGTCAAGTTAAGGCCAGTTCCAGCAGCTTTTAGGGAAAGTATAAAGATATTATCCTGTTTATTATTTTGGAAAGCATCTACCATTAGGTCACGTTGCTTGCGAGGCGTTCCACCATGCAAATACAAAGGTTTTCGGCCATAGCGTTCTTCCAACCATTGCAACATCAATCTACCCATCTTTTGGTATTGCGTGAAGATGAGCACCTTTTCTTTTTGCTGTTGAATTTTATCCAACAGGTCTATTAATAGCTTACTTTTGCCAGAAAGATGAGCAAATTGACTGCCTTTTCCCAAATATTGATAAGGATGATTACAAACCTGTTTGAGTGCTCCCATAAGTTTGAGCACTAGCCCCATTCGTTTTTTAGCGCCACCATCATCTTCCGTTTGTGCTTCTCGAATTTGTTGCATGGTGTTGTTGACCACATTCTGATAAATAGCAGCTTGTTCATCCTCTAAACCTGCATAATAATTGGTTTCTATCTTATCAGGAAGGTCTTGTATAATGCTTTTGTCTGTCTTGAGACGACGAAGTATAAAAGGGGCTGTTATTTTCTGAAAAGCCTCTAACTTCTGTTGATCGTTATCTTGCTGAATAGGCTTAGCATATTCTTCTGCAAAGGCGTTTAACTCTCCTAAATAGCCTTGATTGACAAAATCCATAATGCTCCAATATTCTGCCAAGCGATTTTCTACAGGAGTGCCACTCATGGCAATTTTAAACTCTGCCTTTATGCCTTTTATAGCCTTAGTTTGGGCTGTAGAGGTGTTTTTGATATTTTGAGCTTCATCAATTACTAGGCAATAATATTCTTGTTGGTTGAGCAGCTTTTGCTCTGTTCGAGCTAATCCATAAGTAGTGATAACTAAATTATGCTTTTTTGGATATTTTCGATTGCTGCCATGATAGATTGCAGCAGTGAGCGTAGGCGCAAATTTTTGAATTTCTCGTATCCAATTGGTCAATAAAGAAGTAGGGACAATGATTAGAGCTTGCTTATTTTGGAAACAACCATCTTCTTTGAATCGAAGTAGCAGGGTGATAATCTGCAATGTTTTGCCCAGTCCCATATCATCTGCTATCAAAGAACCTAGGCCCAGTTGAGTGTTTTTGTACATCCAAGCATAACCTACTTGTTGATAGGGGCGAAGGGTAGCTTTAAGTCCTTCTGGAGGTAATATTTTGGGAGCAATTTGGAGCGATTGAAGTTGAGCCTGCACCTCTGCGCTTACGGATACTTTAGTATTTTGATATTGCTCACTCAATGCAGCTTGTATTAACTTTGCAGGACTGATTTTAGGAGGTTTGGCCAATTGTAATCGAAGCTTTCGCATAGCTTCCTGATCCAGATGTACATAAAGATCTTTTAGCTTTACAATACCTGATTTGCCCTCTACTAGTTCTAAAAACTCTTCTGCTGACAAGAGTTGATTGCCCAAAGCTACTTGCCATTGAAATTGGAGCATAGCCCCAACTTTCATGAAACCCTGTCCCGTTTCTTTTTCCTTCTCCTCTCCTTCTTTTTGAGGTTCTTTTTCTTTTATAGCCAATCCCAGTTTAGGTTGAATCAATCGACGCAAAGAGTGGGGGAGCAATACATGTATATTCAATAGCTGAATGACAGGTAATGTTTTTAGCAAAATAAAAGCAAATAAGTAACCTGAATAAGACTTAGTTCTATCCTGTTTAGCACTCAAAACTACTGCTAGATCTGTATAATAATGGCTCAAGGTGTTCAGCTCTCCTAACAATTCTGCTCTATGACTAGCATATTGAGCATCTTCCAAAAATGCAGAGAGAGGAAGAGGAGCTTGATCGCTATTTAGGCTGTCTTCTACCAAAATTGTAACACAAAACTCATTGTCGTTTGGTTTTATAATCTCTTCTACTTTTAGGATAGGTCGATAGGGGCGATTGCCCATATAAAATTGATTCAACCATGTTTGTAACTGATTAGGAATTGCCTTTTCGGTCTGAGTATTGAATACAGTTGGGATATTACTAAAAAAGCAATGTTGGATTTTGGTTTGTAGCTTCTCTGTCAGAACAATTTCGGTAGCTTGTTGCATAAAATAGCCAATAAACAGACTGCAAATCGTGTGGATTTGTTCTGTAGATTGGAACAAGGTAAGTTCTTTGTTGTCTAGCAAAAGGAGGTCGCTTGGGCAGCAATGGACCAACTGTTGGATTACCCGTTTGGTTATGTTATCTATATTATAAGCAGGAATCCATTGTATAGTATGCCCTTTGCTGCAAGTTACCAAACGAGGTAAATAGTTGTGTGTATTGAGCAATTTAATGCTAAATCTATAGATAGTATGTAAGGCAATAAAATAATCAGGATATTGTATTAATGCACCTTCTGGGATTGTCTCTAGGACTTCTACACAGGTTTCTATTACCTTATCAGAAGGAAATAAAGGGCTGTGTTGCTTGCCTTGTATGGCAAAAAGATTGATTGCTTGAAGGTTATTATTAACAATCAAAGCCAGTTCATTACTAGCTTTTATTTTTTGATGATAATCTAGTACTTGATGCCTTGTTATATCTAGGTTTTGATAGTATTTATAGGCCTTTTTATAATTTTTTTTGAGAATGGGTTTAATATCTTTTTCACTAAAAGGTTGTTGCTCACTGAGTAGCTGAAGGTACTGTTCTAAGCGATTTTGAATGACTGAAAAGTCTATGCTATTGGATAGTGCTATATCAAAATCTTGCGTTGTAGTACTCTTTTTAGTAAAATGCTTTAGGCTAGGAATTTTCAGTTGCTTTGTAGGCTCTATAGAAACTCCTCTTGTTTGAAGTTCTTTTATGAGATCAAGTCCTCTTATTTGGAATAATAGAAACGGATTTTGATCAATCTTATGTGCTATAGTATGAATAAGTGCTGCGATATGCTTGCAAGGAACAACTAGATCTGAACAAGAGCAGGCTAGATTAATATCCTTCCAACTTTTTGGTAGTAAATGGATGTTCTTTTTTTGCCCTAAAGCTAATAATTCTGTAGGTAACTGTTTATTGAGCAATTGAGCTAATAACTCTGGTGATTGACTCAATGTGTTCAAGAAAAATTCTGTTCCTCTAGTTTTAAGTGGAAGGGCTTGCAGGACTTGCTGATAAGAACGAGTATTCTCTTTTATTTTGGATTGAATTAAGCCTTCTTTATTGATCTTAAAGTTGTAAACAGCATTTTTACTGGCCAATACGAGTCCCTTGGATACACGATTGTTTTGTTCCAGCTCATAAAAAGCGTCGAGCCATTGCTTTCCCCACCATGTTTTGCCATAACTTGTATTCTCCATCAACCTTTATACTAATTGTTAAGCTGCAAAACTACCAAATTCCAGTATTAGGCAATAGATTTTCCCATTTAGCTTTTTCATTTTTGAGAGGAGTACTAAGATAGAGATAAGATAGTTGTTTGAGTTCTGTAATGCTATTAGGGAGTTTAGCTATGCTAGTCTTACTTAGACTAAGGTATTTGAGTTGACTCATTTTTCCAATGTTGTTAGGCAGTGCTAACAATAATGTACCGGTCAATTCTAGACGCTCTAAACTACTACAGTTAACAATAGTTTCAGGTAACTCAATTAGCTTAGAATCTCGAAGAGGTAACCCTTCTAGTTTTGGGTGTATTTCAAAGTTTCGGATTTAAGCCGCAGGCGACCAAATTTTTTCCATGACTAAATCCCACCGATTGCTTTTAAAAGCAACCCTCAAAT
>JAAEPD010000505.1 GCA_024222455.1 Aureispira sp. | reverse complement strand
TTTTGACCTGAAGTTGTAGTTATCCAACTAGACCCTCCATCTGAAGAAATAGAAAGACCTGCACTAGTACCTGCATAAATCTTATTTCCTTCTGCATAAGTTGAATAAACAGTATTTGAACTAGCAAAACTATTTTGACCTGAGGTTGTAGTTATCCAACTAGACCCTTTATCTGAAGAAATAGAAAGACCTGCACTAGTACCTGCATAAATCTTATTTCCTTCTGCATACACTGAAAGAACAGTATTTGAACTAGCAAAACCATTTTGACCTGAGGTTGTAGTTATCCAACTAGACCCTCCATCTGAAGAAATAGAAAGACCTGCACTAGTACCTGCATAAATCTTATTTCCTTCTGCATAAGTTGAATAAACAGTATTTGAACCAGCAAAACCATTTTGATTCGCAGTCGTAGTTGCCCAATTTTTATTTGATCTATACCATTCATAAGTTGCTCCATCTACTTCATCTACAAAAAAAGTAACACTATCACCTAATATTCTACTTTGATTGATTAGGTCTGTAGGAATTAAATTAGGGCATACTGTGGTAAAACTTAGTACATCTAAGCTTACTAAATTAGCATGACTTGTATTTTGTCCAATTACAATTCCTGAATCTAACTGTACAAAATAAGTTGTTGTAAAATCTAAATCTAAGTTTGGATCAATGATTAAAGTACTATCGCTAATGGTAGATGATACAACCGAAATTGTTTCTACCACACTACTATCTGCAGCATTTTTTATAATAATGTTACCTGTTCCTTTTGTAATAAGCTCACTAAAAGCAATCTCAATATTACTTGTCACAGCTACATCTCCTTCATTATTATTAGGAGTAGTTTTTGTAATAAATGGAGCTTCTACTACACTAAGTAAAACTGTATTGGATTGTTGTGTACAACCCTCTTTTGAAACTCTCACAAAATATTCTGAGCTGTCTGAATCTATTGTTAAATTATTAATCATTAACTCATTTGTCGTTGCTCCTTGAATTTGATTATCTGCTGTGTTATCTACATTATCAGATAGTGAACTAAATGGACCCAAAATGGATAAACCATTGTACGTTCCTGCATAAGTTATACTTCCATCTACATAAACTTCATTAACACTAGCTGAATTAGCAAAACCATTTTGTCCTGAAGTAATAATTGTCCAAGTAGCTCCTCCATCTGAGGAAATAGATATACCTCCATTAGTACCTGCATAAACTTTATTGCCTTCTGCATAAATTGAATTAACACTATTTGAAACAGCAAAACCATTTTGACCTGATGTAATAGTTGTCCAACTAGCACCTCCATCTGAGGAAATAGATATACCTCCATTAGTACCTGCATAAACTTTATTGCCTTCTGCATAAATTGAATTAACACTATTTGAAACAGCAAAACCATTTTGACCTGATGTAATAGT
>JAAEPD010000504.1 GCA_024222455.1 Aureispira sp. | reverse complement strand
TTTTATTCCTTGTTCTAATCCTTAGTTCACGTTAAATATTAAGCAAGTTTGGAATGATCGTTTGAATCCTGGATACCTGCTCATATTTTCAGATGTAGAAATTCCCAAAGGTATAAAAAGCACAGATATAGAGTATCTTTCTAAGTATTCCGTGAAGGTTATTTATTCTGAAGGCAATAAATTTAATCATGAGTTCGAAGCACCTATCACAGCCAGATACATTAGAGTACAACGACTCGCTGATCGATTACCTATTACTTTTAGGACTATTGAAATTTTAGGAAGTGCCCAACCTTCTACAACTCCAATTCCCAATATAAAATCATGGCCAGTAGTTATTAGCAAAAATAAAAAGGCTAGTCAATCCACCACAGATGGCCAGCAAACAGCTGCTATGGCTTTAGATGATGATGAAAACACCACTGCTTGTACACATTGGGAACCAACTCCTTGGTGGCAAGTAGATTTGGGATACCGACAAGAAATAACAGGTTTAGATATTAAACAGGTTTGGGAGGATCGTTTGAACCCAAACTACCTAATTATATTTTCAGACAGTCCAATACCTCAAAAATTTAGAGCTTTTGATCTAGAATATCTTTCCAACTTTGCGGTAAAAGTAATTTCTGCAAAAGGAAGCCAACACAGTCATTCTTTTGACACTCCCATAATTGCTAGATATGTACGCATACAACGGACATCAGGACGGCTGCCCATCACGTTTAAGAGCATATCTGTAATAGGAGACCCCAAAGAATCTAACAGCCCTATACCTAAAAAGCTCAATTGGCCAGACATTCTCAGTACAGGAAAAACGGCAACTCAATCTTCAGATATGAGTACCAATCAAAAAGCTGCTGTGGCATTGGATAATAATAACGAAACCTTCTCTGAAACAGAGTGGGAACTATCTCCTTGGTGGGAAGTAGATCTTGGTAAAAGATTTTCTATTCATAATCTAGATATTAGTCCAGCTTGGGAAGATCGTTTAGACCCCAAAACTTGGGTTATCTTCTCTAATGAAAAAATGCCCAGCACCAAATTGGATATATCTGCAATGCAACTTGAAAAATCGGCTGTAAAGGTTTATGAAATCAATAGCAAAACAAAGAATCTTGATTTTATAGACAAGCCTATAAATGCTCGTTATGTTAGGATTCAACGATTAGGAGGATTTTTGCCCTTATCCTTTAGAGAGGTCAAAGTGGTTGGTACACCACTTGTAGAAAAGGAGCCTAAACCACAAAAGGAATCTTGGGCTGTGTTAATGAAAAGAGGAATCCCATTCAAAAACTTAGGTATCAATAGAAATGGCCTAGACAGAGCTAATCTTGCCCCCCAAATCATAGGCACCTATGACAATAACAAACTAGCCATTGCTTGGAGAAATCATGCAGATAAATCGCATGTAAAAGTCAGTACATTTCAGAAAACATCTACTGGATTTAAACATTTGACTTCTACCAAATTGCCCGAATCATTAGATCTATTAGGAGGATTTACTTCTGATGGAACAAACTATTACTGCTTGACAACAATAGACGAAGATATGCATGCTACACCTGGCAGCAGTTATCGACCAAATCTTATGTCTCTTGTAAAAATAGATGGCAATGGGAAAAAGATTTGGGCAAAAGACCTCACCAAAGACAATAGTTATGGTAGTCCCTATCTCTATTCTCCTATGATTGCAGGTACAGCAGATATTCATTATGGAGATGGCAAAATTGGAATAATATGCGCTAGCAACTCCTCTGAGATTGATCCTAAGCACAATCAAAGACATCAAGGCTCTTTTCGATTATCTGTAAATGCAGATGACGGTTCTGTAGCTGCCAAAGTAATGGGCTATGCTTATCATCATTCCTTTGATCATCGAGTCGAGTTTGATGGAGAAAATTTTGTATTTATAAATCTATGCGATGCAGGCTTTTTGGCTGGACCAGGTCTAGAAATCACTAAAACCATAATTTCGGAAGATAGACATACAGGAGGTGCTGTTGGGTGGTATCCTTATGCACGTAATGGCACTAATTTTAATAATTATATGTCTATTAACTTAGGTGGTGTTCGGGCAGGAAGTGAGGGCTATGTACTCCTATTTTGCACTCAAAAGAATCCAACCAATACAGATGATCGCCAACCTAGAAATTTGGCTATGGTGCATGTAGTTAAGGATTTTGAAAAAGAAGAAAACAATTGTTGCTTGGAAGATACCAAACATATAAAAGTTGGAAAAAATCTTGTAAACACAAAAGAGAAAAATCCTAACGCAAGTGATGATGTATCTATAAATATTGAAAACTTCGGAAAAGTCATTTAATAGTTTTAAATAAAGTTTGAATCTCCTCTGGGGAGAGGTTTTGTTCCTTAAAGAAGCGTAAGATAGATTCGTAAC
>JAAEPD010000503.1 GCA_024222455.1 Aureispira sp. | reverse complement strand
TAGCCCAACGCAGTGGAGTTGTTATATGCAACACCATAATAAAAGGCACGACGACCTAATGCAGTATTATTTTGACCTGTAGTATTGCTGTACATAGTAAAGACTATGCAAGTCTCAAAGGACCAATAACCAATATTTGATTTGGGGACGAAATACAGGAGCTACAAACACTTTTACTACATTTAGAGACAATGCATCTTTTTTTGAGAGTGGTCAGCGAATGAACCGTATTTGGAAAGCTCAGAATACAGGTACTGTTACTGGAGTTACTGTTCGTATCCCTAACACAACTACATTCCCAACTAACGGAAAAAGAGTATTGATAGTTGCTAATAATGCAGCCTTCAATAGTGGAGTGACCGTTTATCCGCTCTCTAATAGTGGAGGTAACTATGTATCATCTGCTGCAACTATAGCCAATGGCCAATTTTTTACATTTGGAGTATTAGATGTAAACATGTGGGTGAAAGCAGATGCAGGTGTTACTGGTGCACCTGTTAGCAACTGGAATGACCAAAGTGGTAGCCAAAACCACTTGACACAAGGAACTGCAGGACTTCGACCAGATTTTGGAGCAGCTAATGCAGGATTTAACTTTAATCCATATATCGAATTTAATCAAGGTGCAATAGATGAATACTTAAGTAAAGCAAATTTTGAAGGTTTTGGGACAGATGGTACTTCTCATTTTATGGTTGTTAGGAGACATCCTTCTAATAATGCTTCAATAGGAACTGTACCAGAAGAAACTCTTTTCTCCTATGCAACTGGTAGTGAGGCAAATGAGTATTTAATTGTCGATCCTTTGAATTTAGATTATGGTGTTCAGGATTTCGGGGGGCAAGTTACAGGGCATAATCTCGCTCTTAATAAACCCAAAATAATGAGTGCTCTTAGACACTCTGATAATACAAATAACAATTTAGAGGTTTATAACGATGGTGTTGTTGCTGGTCCTTTTACTTATGAAAAGAATAAAGATATTAGGGCAAATGGTACATTCATGCTTGGGCAAGAACAAGATGCTGTTGGAGGGGGATTTGAAGCTGAACAAGCTTTTGAAGGTGATATAGCAGAGGTTATTATTTATGATAGAGTTATCTCACCGGCTGATAGAATAAAAGTGGAGAGTTATTTGGGGATAAAGTATGGTGTAACTTTAGGGCACAACTATGTTTCCTCTAACAATCTAGCTCTTTGGACTTTAGTGGGTGGTGCTGGTAGCTTCGATAACGATATAGCTGGAGTAGGGCGTGATAATGATTTTGCATTGAATCACACTCAATCACATAGTATCAATGCTAATTCTATTGTAACTATGCAAGTAGCAAGTTTGACCAACTTACAATATGTACTTTGGGGAAATAATGCAGGTGCTTACGATAATTTTACCACAACACAGGCACCTGCGGGTATGAAAAAATCTGACCGTATATGGAAGGTGTCTAACCCTAGCAATAACTATCCTGGAACTATTGATATCACTATGGTTTTACCCCCACTATTGTTGGCTACACCAGAGTCAGCTATTCAGTTGTTGGTTAATAACGCGTCTAATTTTTCTACTGTAACGGGTACTCATGCTGGAACTAAAACAGGGAATACGATAACTTTTACAGGAGTTTCGTTAGCAGATGGCGAATTTTTCACCTTAGGTTTGGCCGAAACACTTGTTTTTATCAATAATGATCCAGGAGCACCAAGCTCTTGGGAGGCTTGTGCAAACTCAGATATTAGCTTTTTCTATAGAGGGTTTCCAACAGGCCATCCTGACGAAATTATAATAACAGATACAACAGGTAATCCTCTATCTATAACAGCACTAACATTTAGTAATCAAAGTTCTGGTAGTGGGGCGTTTAATGGTCGAGTAAATTTAACTATACCATATAATGCTGGAACAGGGCCCGTTCAGTTTTTGAATGGAGGACAAGTTCTTTTTTCTCCATCCAATCTATTAGTTATACACAACCCTACATTAGACTTTGCAGGTGATAATAGTCCTCTTTGTGCAACAGATACCATCAAGCTTAATGGCTATCCTTCAGGAGGAACCTTTTCTTCTTCAATGGCTGGTTTAATTCAAAACGACAGTTTAATTGGGGAAAATGCTCCATTTGATCCTACTCAAATTATTAAGAATGCTTTTGAGACAGTGCCTGTCACTTATAAATACCTGCCACACTATATAGATGGCACTCCATGTAAGGATTCTATTTCGTTTACTAAAACTTTGGATGTAAGAGATAATCGCTTGTTCGATGTTACCTTTAAATACGAAATTACACTCAATAATCCAGCAACAATCGCAGACCGAATTATCTTAGATACTTCTCAGGTAGAAGATATGCAACCAACTTTTTCGCTAACCAATACCCCTGATTTTACCTTTAGTGGTACTTATGTACAGTTGATTGGGTTGGACTATACCTTCTTGACAGAACAAGCTGGGTTTGGTAATTTTCCAATTACTGTTAACTACAATAATGGAGGATGTATTGCTGAAGCAGAAGCTTTCTTAGATGTTTATCCTCCTATACGTATTCCTGGATTATCTGATCGTCTATGTATAGAAGCACCTATTCCAGATACTTTTATACGAGATCCTTTGCCAGAATATAGAGATACTACAACTACGGTTGTTAGTAATTATTCATGCGCCACTGTTACACGA
Organism: Aureispira sp.; assembly: GCA_024222455.1. Classification (GTDB taxonomy): domain Bacteria; phylum Bacteroidota; class Bacteroidia; order Chitinophagales; family Saprospiraceae; genus JAAEPD01. Next base: position 5,940 of record JAAEPD010000503.1, on the reverse strand, counting down.
ACAAATAGAAGAAATGAATTAATAGGAGTTTATACCGTAAACCCTGCAAACAATGTTGCAATTATTCCAATTTCTACTACTACAAATAGTGAGCGGTATTTATTTGATCCTAAGTTATTGCCTCCGGGAACAACTCAAGTGATTATAGAAATGGAGTATCAAAATACCTATACTTACAATTATAGCAATCCTTGTGCTCCATACTTCTATTCTTATTCATACCCTTCTACAATTAGGGCTAGAGATACTATTAACTTAGAAGCTCGGCCTATTGTTACTCTAGATCCTGCTTTGGATACAGTATATTGTGAGAACTCTTTACCTGATACATTGTCTAGTTTTCCTTTTTTCGACCAAAAACCATTTACATCTTATCAAGTTTATGAAATCTTTGGAAACATTCGAGATACCTTCTTGACTGATTCTGTCTTAGATCCTAATTACTTGTATAACAAACATGTTCCGCTCCAAAATAGAGATGCAATATATGAGTTATACTATATTATAGATCGCTATGGATGTTATGATGTTGACACTGCAAGATTTACGGTTCCAGTACCCGAAAAACCATTGTTTTTTGGAAGACATCTTATTTCCAAAACCTATTGTTTAAACGAAACAGAAGACCTCCTAACTGCAACACCTTCACCCAATAGTGGTCTAGGAGGAGCAGGAGGTGTTTTTCTGCCAGCACCAGGTATTGGTGTAGATAACCAAGGTAATCCGCAACCACTTTTTCCAACCATTTTTGCACCTAAAGCTGCAGGAGATGGCGAACATGCTATCACTTATCAGTATACAGATATTTTTGGTTGTGTGAGCCAAGTAACAGATACATTGATTGTTCGACCAGATCCTAAAGTTCAACTAATAACAGCTAGTGGTACTAATGAATTTTGTGTGAATGATTCTAATGTGGTTTTAAACGTGATCCCACTTAGTGGGGGAGCTGCAGATAGTATTAAATATTTTGGTGCGGGAGTTATTGACACTATATTCAATCCTAGCGCAGTGTTTAGTGGAGGAGCAGGAAGTTCTCAAATTACAGTACTATTTATAGATAGTTTTACTTGTCAAGGACGAGATACGCTAGATATTATTATTAGAGATATTCCAAACCCATCTATACAAGGTTTCAATACCTCTATAACGCCAGGAATTAATAGTCGTTATTGTAGTAATGATACAGTTGTGAATCTTTTGTTATCACCTCCAATTACTTCTGGTTTAGGAGGAGTTATAACTGGTAATGGGATTATCATGCAAGATACAAATGCATTTTACAATCCAGATTGGTCACCTCAAAATCAAGATATTACCAGCTCTATAGATTATACCTACACAGATCAATATGGTTGTAGTGATACTTATACACATATTATAAAAATTGATTCTATACCAGAAGTAAGTGTACTTCTTTTAGATACAAGTTATTGTATTAATGGTCTTCCGGTTATGTTAGGAGGAGAACCTGATGATAATTTCACACAAGGGACAGGTATATTTGGAGGCCCAGGTATCAATCCAAACACAGGCGCATTTGACCCTGCTATAGCAGGAACAGGGGCAAAAGTAATAAGCTATACATTTATAGATGGACGACAGTGTGTAAACACTGCTACTGACACTACTACTGTATATGGCTTACCTGATGCTGATTTTATTGGATTAGATTTAGAATATTGTATTGATGATCCTATAGATACTGTTGCTGGTATAAACTTAGGAGGTACAGGTTATTTCACAGGAGGAGCTATTGTAGATTCTATACAAGGTTTCCTTTTGCCTAGTAATGATACTATTGGGCTTAGGTCAATTACTTATGTGTTTACAGATACTTTTAATTGTACCAATACAAGCTCTCAAAACTATTATATACATCCCTCGCCTACCATTAGTATGAGTGGTTTAGATTCTGCATATTGTCACAATGGGTTGGAGGATATTATTTCTGTACTTCCTGCAGGAGGCTCATTTGATACGGCTACAACATCGCAAGGCTTTAGTATAGTTGGTGGTGGTATTCGTTTCGAACCAGATAGAGCAACAGTAGGAGTCAATAATTTAACCTATATTTTTAGAGATATAAGAGGTTGTTCAGATACTATTACTTCCAATACACAAGTCTTTAATGTCTCAACACCATTAGTTACAGGTTTGGATAGTAGGTATTGTGAAACTCAAGACACAATTACTATAGGAACAGCTCCTTCAGGTGGTGTTTTTGATGGGCCAGGAATATTAAATAATACGAATTTATTTACGGCCTACAGAGCAGGTAGTGGGGTTCATAATATTAAGTATACTATACAAGATACATTCTATGTGTCTACAGATACTTTGGTTTGTTTATCAGATACCACATTGACTGTCACAGTCAATCCTTTGCCTGTACCTAAAATCTATACTCCTAGCAATAACAGCTCTTTCTGTGGAACAGACACAGCTCGTTACTATTTTGATAGAGATACAATAGGAACATTGGATTTCATCTTTACAGGAACAGGAGTAGAAATAGATCGTATTGTAGACTCAACTATGATAGGGAGTGTATTATATTATTTTTATGATACAATTTATTACTTTAATCCATCTACAGCTGTGTTAGGGACAAATATTGTTTCGTATAACATAACAAACACTTGGGGCTGTACAGATTCTATTAAGTATACCTATTTGGTTAACGAAACATTCTTGGCTCAGGTTAATATAGATTCTGCTTATTGTGAGTCGGAACCGCCAATTAACCTACCCTCAAATCTAGCAGGTATACCTATTATTTTTATTAATAATAATGATACACTAAATGTAAGTCAATATATTCCGAACCCAGACTATCCCACAACCTTACTGGCTGGGAATAAGGTAGATACTTTAATCTCTCTGGTGAATAATGCAGGATGTATTGGGCGAGATACACAGTTGATACAAGTTAATACAGTTCCTCAGTTTACCTTTGCAGGTAGTCAGCCTGACAATTCCTATTGTTTGAATAGTGCTCCTGAACCTCTCATTCCAAGTTTGACAGGAGGAACATTTTTTGGAAATGGTGTCCTGTTTGGAGAGACAACATTTAGACCTAGTATAGCTGGAGTAGGTTCTCACACGATTTCTTATAATTATACAGATAATGCTACTTCTTGTTCTAATGTGTTCTCAGATACATTTAGGGTATATAGTAATCCTATTGTAGATTATGCAGTAGTTGGCGGTTGCGAAAACACAGCAGTTGTATTTAAACCTAATAATAGTATTTTAGGCTTGAATGGGGTATTCCAAAATGTTTTGGTGGATTCGATTACTAGGTTGGAATGGAACTTTGGAGATGGTTCTGATTCAATAGCGATTATGAATAGTCCAAACCAAATGGATTCTATTCTGCATGTGTACAATACACCTGGAACATACATGACTTCTTTGTATGTTGAAAACCAATATTATTGTGCCGATTCTCAAGAGATTAGATTGGTTATTTCACCTAAGGTGTCATCTTATCCATATAGTCAAGACTTTGAGACAGATGCAGGCAACTGGTTTGCTGAAGATGTAACTGGTCAACCAAGTAGCTTATGGGAATGGGGAACAAGCATGAACAATTCTGGAATTGATGTAGGAGGTGATTTGATGTGGATGACAGATTTAGATTCTTCTTATACGGCCAATCAAAGTACTTGGGTTTATAGTCCTTGTTTTGATATTACATCGTTACAAAGACCTATGATCAAATTAAATTACTGGTCAGATACTGATCCTAATACTGATGGAACAGTTATAGAATATGAATCTTCATCAGGTGAATGGTTGCCATTAGGGGAAGTAGGACGAGGAATTAATTGGTTTAACTCACCAGTAATCATTGGACAACCTGGTGTGCAAGCTCTAGCTCCAAGAGGTTGGTCTGGACAGACGAATGGTTGGACAGATGCTCGTTATAAGTTAGATGCTTACAAGACATATACAAACTTTAGAATACGTGTGGCATTTGGTTCTGCTAATATTGCTCAGACTGATTATTATGACGGATTTGCTTTTGATGATGTTTGGATTGGTAACCGTACTAGAAATGTATTATTAGAGCATTTTGCCAATAGTCATTTCTCTGGTATTCAAAATGTTAACCAACATGTATATAATTTAGTACACCATAGTGCTGTCAATAGAGATGTTAATTTGATACAATATCAAACACCATTTCCTGCTATAGATGAGTTTTATGGGGATTCTGATGATGATGTAGATGCCCGAACTTTATACTATGGATTATCATCCACGGCTAGAGCTATTATAGACGGACGCTCTAGTGGGAATTCATCTCCATTATCTATCCAATTAAATCAAGAGCATTTTGAGGTAGATATGCTAGAAGATCCTAGTTTTGGAATTACTATTGACACCTTTTTGAGTAATGGCTCTCAGGTTGAATTAGCACTAACCGTAGATGCCAAAATAGACATGGCTCAAGATAAATATGTAGTCTATGTTGTTATAACTGAAGATTCTTTAGTTTATAATGGGACTGCTAATGAGATACATGCAGTAGTAAGAGAGATCTTGCCTAACTCTGCTGGAAAAGTATATAATCAGGCTTGGACAGCAGGAGATCAAGTTCATCTCAATTATCAATGGGATTTTAATAATCAACCATTTGATCCAAGTCGTTTCCAAGTAATTGTTTTTGTGCAAAACGATAATGATAGTAAGATTTATCAAAGTGAATCGACAAGAGATGTAAGTGGTTACAATATTATTGGAGTGAAAGAACGCCCTGAGATATTGGATGAATTGGAGGAGTTGGTTAATCTGAACCTGTATCCAAATCCTTCTAGAGATTATTTCCACATTGAATTTGATACACCAACTTCAACTGACTATGATTGGAAATTAGTAGATGTACGTGGAGTAGAGGTAATGAATGGAATGACAGAGGAAGGAACAGACTATTTCACAGTAGAACACCAATTACCTGCAGGAATGTACATTTTTGTAATGCATAGCGATGGAGCCTTTACACAACGAAAAGTGATTGTAGAAGGGAATTAATAAATTGTTTTAAGAAGTTTGTGACTGCTTAGGAACAAACTTCTACCCAAAGGGGTTATTTGAGTATTCGTCTTACCAATAAATGTGGAGACAACACTCAAATAGCCCCCTTTTTAATTAGATATGCTTAACCCTTACGAAATAGAAAGTTTACGAGGATTGCTTCGTAGCCCAACCTATAGTGATTTACCATTAGCACTACAAATCTTAGATGGATTTATACACAATGATTTTCCTTCCGTTCTGATTCCTGATTTATTAGTGATTTTTCATCAATGTAGAAACAATCAACAGCGGGAACTTTTGAGAGCGTTTTTTCTAAAGTTGAATGATGATCAATTGACAAAACGTGTGATGAAACTAGAGAAGGATGAAGCTTTTGAGTATAACCCCGAACGATTGACGGCTAAAGGGCTACGCAGAGATATCCAAAAATACACAGATAGTCGCTCCGAAATGATCAGTTTTGCTCAGATGTTGTATGCTAAATACGAAAAAGGTTTACCACTTTTGTTGGCAGAGTTGAGTGTCAAGGAAGTTGTTAAGTTGCTTGAAGAGCGAATAGAAGGAGGGGTTAGACTCAATCTTTCTAAGCTAGAGTTAAATTATATACCTAGAGAAATTTGTGCATTTCCAGATATTCAAGAATTGGATGTAAGTGGAAATAGCCTAGATAATATACCTCGATTTATAGGGGTTTTTAAGAAACTTAAAAAACTCAATTTATATAATTTTAGTCTTCGATATATCCATAAAAATATAGGTAAGAACATGTTTAAAAATTAAAGCAAGTAAAGTTTAAAAACGGTTTAATAAAATTTGGCAATTAGCCCAAAGAATCCAAGCTTCCGAACTATCCGTCGTTTTTTCATAGTCTTTGGAATGTCTTCGGAAGAAATT
>JAAEPD010000502.1 GCA_024222455.1 Aureispira sp. | reverse complement strand
CAAGCCTATTAATGCCTTTTCTCATTTATTTGCTGGATTAATTGCCTATCAATATTTAGATAAAAAACCAGCTATTTATTATCCTTCATTAACTAATGTTCAACATAAAGCTGCTTAATTTCTAATCCTTAGTTCACGTTAGGTTAATGTAAGTTTTTTAGTAGCACCTAAAACTTAAGCCCTACAGTAAGCCCAATCAAAGTCATATCTGCAATCATGTCCCTATCCTGTAGAGAGTTGCCATAAGTATAGGACGCATCTATGCCCACAGCTATTTTTCGGAAGCGGTATTTGATATTTGCATTCACCACAAAACCAGGATATAGCTCACCATAATCTGTATCTGCAATAAGGTTGAAACCGCCATTAAGATTGATTTCTAGTCCAGATCTGTCATCAAAGCGGAAAGTATTGGTTAAGCCTAGGTTTACTAGACTGAAGTTGTAGATAGGGTAAGCATAGCCCCAATCTTCCAAGATATAGTTTGCTCCTGCTTTTGCCCAAGTTGCAGTCAGTCCAGGTCGGTATCGATCAGTTTTGCCAAAGTACCATTTGTTGCCAAAGCGAAGGCTTGCACCTGCTACTGCATAGCTATCATAAAAGTCTATAAACAAATCATCTGTCCTATAAACACCTCCTTGTGCTACAGCATCAAAGAAAAAACCGTTTTTGAAGATTTTGTGGTCTTCACAATAGACGATATGGTGGTGGTGATCGTCGCAATGCACAATTACCTCTCGTTGTGCTTGTGCAAATGTATTGGATAAGCCTAAAAGGAAAAATAAGGCAAGTATTTTAGAAACGTTTTTCATAGTCTTTGTCTTTAGAATTGAAGTGTTGGAATAACATATCAATCCTAAATATTCAAAGTCTGTGCAAACAAATATTTGTATGAATTGTATTAGGTTCTTTTTTTTATGAAAAGATGGGGTGATAGAAAAAAACGACTTTATTTAGTTGAAAAACAGGTGTTTGTGCCCTTGGGAAGGGCAACTCACAAAAAAGCTAATTTCTTTAAATTATAGACTGTTTTAATAGATTTTGGACATTGCTTTTCTATCTGTGGCTAGGGGATTCTCTGCAGATTATTAGAGTATACAACCTTATGAACGCAGTGAACTAATATTTGATCATTTAAACTCCAACACCTAGTTCTTATCCCAATTGAATCGGAAAATAAGAGATTTGCCCTTTTTGGCTTCAGAGGATATAAACATATCCCCATTGCTCATGAAACTAATGCCTTCAGGCTGTTCAAAATGTTTAGGAGGGAGGTGCAAAATATGTTTGATATTCCCAGATTGATTGAGGATAATCAAATTATTGCCCACAGCAGCTAAAATATAGATATGTTTAGTGATAGGATGTACTGCTATAGCAGAGGGTTCAGCAGGGCTAGCTTTTTTTGCCCTTTTTATATTCTTTTTCAGCTTCTCGTAATCCTTCGTATTCTTGAGTTCTTTTTTTACAAATTTCTTATACTCCTTTCGGTTTATAATATAAGCGGGCTCATAATCCATAACCATATTCTCAAAATCGTATGGATAGATATTTTTGTACCCTTTCGTTTTTTTAGCTATTTCTGCCTTGCCTTTACAAGCAATAAGTAAATTCTTTTTGATAGGGTTGTAAGCTAGTCCTTCTGTATTATTTGTTTCGTCTAGAGGGGTGTCCAGAACCTTTACAATCATTTTTTTGCGTCTAGAGGTATCCCAATTCATTACCCGAAAAAGGACTCCATCAGCTCTCAATGCATAGATGGTTTCATCTATGCATTCGACACCTTCATAATCTCCATCGGCCGAAAAATTGATACTATAGTCTACAGTCTTGCTCTCTATCCCATAAAAGAATAAAACGCCCATTTCATCTTGTATACAAACCAATAAGGAGTCTTGATAGATTCCTAAACCTGATACCTCTTTGAGGATTGCCGGCAACTCATAAGTCTCTTTTGCTGTCTCCAAATCATACTTAAAAAAGGTCTGTTTATAGCTGTCTATTTCTTTGAACTCAGTATTAGGCGTTTGACCTTGGCATAATGTTGCAAAGCTTGCTAGAAAGAAAAACAGAAAGACAGTATATAGTTTAGGGAACATGATTAAGTCAATATGCAGTTAAGAGGGGGGGTGATTATTGTCTGGCTTAGTTGGATTTTCCTTAATTTCTTTAGCTGCTGGAGAGTCTGAATCTCTTAAAGGATAAAAACGCTCGTCCAACATGAATTTTTTAGGATGTTTACCCTTTATGTCTTTATAAAACTCCATAATCTCGCCCATATCCTTTTCCAAATTACCAGTAGGATAAATAACTTTACCTATACCAGAGATCTTTTTTTCGAAATCTAAGTAACCTAAGACAATAGGAACATTGGCAGTAAGCGCTATATAATAAAAACCTGTTTTCCATTGTTTGCGTAGAGAGCGAGTACCTTCGGCAGGCACCATTATACAGAGTTTTTCATGCTCATTGAATAGGTCAGCAATAGCCTCTACCATACTTGGGCGTTTATCGCCTGGATTTTTAGGAGTACGATTGATTCCAATACCTCCCATTGGGCCAAAAAATAATCGAAGCGGGAAATGCATCCATTCTTTCTTGATTGTATATCGGATTTTGACACCTAGAGCAGACATAGTTGCTACTGCAAATGGATAATCCCAGTTAGTAGTATGTGGTGCTGCAATTAATACACATTGTTTATGTACTTCAGGAGGAGCTTCACCAATAAATTTCCATCCAAAAAGTTTCAAAAAGAGTTTACCAAGTAGCTTTTTCATAGGACTATTAATAATTAATAAAAGAAGCGGAGAACAAGCAACGCTGCTAAATACTGACTCATCTGTCAGTTAGTATTTTAATACAGAACACCAATGTGATTAAGGGAGTTGTATTGGTGTTTGGCTATTTGGAGTTTTAACTCATTGATAAGATAAGAAAATGTTCTTATGGTGATTCTAGTAGAATACTAGTCTAAATCATAGCCATAATTGCGACCAATATTAGGACATTGTTTCTTTACTTCGTGCAAAAAATCTTGAAAGAAATGCAAACTATCTTTTTCTGAACCTAAGTCATCTAAAGGGCTATCTTCCCCCATACAAACATCATGTTCAGTTTTGATTTGGTCAAAAGTAGCTTGATCCATTTGTTTAGCTTCTAGCTGTACAGTAGCTCTAGAAATATCCTCCGAACAAGTACAAAATTTAGCTGCATATTGTTGAGCCGAAGGCTTCCCGCACTTGTTCATGACTGCTATAAGCAGGATCAAAACTAGAGTGGCCAAAATAGGACGTAAGGTCTTTATACTATTCATATTAATAATCTATATCATTCAATTTAATACTAAGTCAGTTCCATTAAGGAACAGGATCATGTCCACTACCTCCCCAAGGATGACAACTCAATATTCTGCGTATTGCTAAATAGCCACCTTTGAAAGGGCCATGTTTCTTGATAGCTTCCAAACCATAATGAGAACAAGTTGGGGTGTATCGACAAGAAGCTGGTAATATTGGCGATATACAAATTTGATAAAATCGGATGATTAAAATAAATAAAGTACCAATTATCTTTTTGATAAGCGCCCAAATCAATAGAAATGGTTTGAATATGATGTGCATGGTTATTATATTTAATAGGTCGCTGTTTTTAATTTTCTGTTGAAATTTAAAAAAGCATTATTTCTTAGTTCTTGAAAATCAAATCGATAGCAGTTTTAGTAGCAAAAAACATTAGTGGTGATTGTCAATCACTTACGAAAATTCAGCGAACTATAGTAAATTAATAGTTGTTGAGGATTATTCAAGGTGTTCACCTATTTCATTTTCCTCTTGTTTAAATTCTCTAAGTTTGGGCAAATCCTTTAGGTTGTTCAACCCAAAATGCTGCATAAACTTATCGCTTGTTGCATAGAGTAGTGGTCGTCCTGCATCTGGAGAACGCCCTTTTATCTTAATCAGTTCTTTATCTAATAGCTTATGAACGGAATAATCACAGCTTACACCTCGTATTTTTTCTAACTCACCTTTCGTAATAGGCTGTTTATAGGCAATAATAGATAGTGTTTCTAGAGCTGCTTTAGTCAGCTTTTTTCGGCTCTTTTGCTTGAGTAAGACACCTACTGTTTCGTGATAGTCCTCTCTAGTCAGAAATTGATAGCCTTTTGCAATATTAGCTATGTAAAAAGAGGTATTGTTTGTTTTGTGCTTTTCTACTAGAATCTCAATTTGTTGTTGGATATAATTTTTCTCAAATTTTGTTTGAAATATTGATTCCAAACAACCTTGAATTTCTTGTGTAGAAATAGGTGTTTCGCTCGAAAAAATAAGCGATTCTATATGTAAATGAAGAGTTTCCACTGTTTATTTAATTACTTGGAGAGGTCAACTTAATACTTTTTTTGATCAATTTGCCATCATAGCTCAGTTCCAATAGATAATGGCCCTCATTGAGGTGTTTGACATTGAGTGGGATGGTTTGTTCTCCTGCTTTAACGATAAACTCCTGCTCAAATACTCGCTTACGTTTAGTATCATAGATTTCTATAGTAACAGTTGTTTCGTAGTCTAGATCTAAATCAAGCATCAGTATACCACTATTGACATTAGCCTCAATTGTTTCCATCTTCTTATTGCCAGCCCATGTACGGATTTCGGTATCTTGCTTGGTCAATTCTCTATTCGTTTTATCTATAGCCAAAATACGATAGTAGCATTTGCCACCTTGCGAAAATGTCAAATCCTTATAACTATAACTCTGCTCTTGTTTAGCAGATGCACCAACGCCATGTACTACAGCTATAGTTGACCAAAAGAGTTTGTTGGTAGAACGCTGTACCTTGAAACGCATATTAGCAACCTCATATACAGATTTCCACGATACCAAAACTTGTCCATTTTTTACCTTTGCATCACTAGCCAATATTTCTGTCAAAATTTGAGGCTTACGAGGTTTGAATGAAGAACGTTTTTTGTTTTGGAGTGTAACAACCGTTTCTTCTCCAACTTTCCAAAGATTAGTGTTGGTTGGTAAGGTATTGTATTTATTAGATTCAGTCAAGTAGCCAACTTCAGAGGCATTGTCTGTTTTTATAGTTCGGATATCAATTTTGTCTAGTGTAACCATCAACCATTTTATCTGATTGAAACTACCCATAGCACGAGTCCATCGTTTGCGGTCATCAGCATCTCTTGTTGGGGCTCCCCAACCTCCTTCACCTATAAATACAGTGCCTTTTTCGTCTTTGACAAAACCTTCATCATAACCACTTTCGCCTTTATCATTAGTAGCTCTCACTGGCCAAGTAATCTTAGACATATGCGAATCGCACTCTAAGGCTAATTGGATACCATATTTAAAGAACAAAGGACCCCAATAACGTCTCAGGTATTCTTGTTCATGCTTTCTTTTGGTATGAGGGCGCATAGGGTGGTGATACTGTGCCAAACGCCAAGCTACATCTGTTGTTTTTTTAAGTTCATTCTCCAACCAAATGAGTTGTTCTCCACTTGTTGGACGCATACTATTGAGCGTATATACATGCAATAGTCCACGAGAAAAATTAACTCCATAAAATACATTAGAATGTGGCACATCAAACATATCTACTATCGATTGGTCAGAGCGTTCATGGTTGCCTCTTGCTGCTAGTACAGGAGCTATTTTACCATCCTTGGTTATTATCATTTGCCAATCATCCATCCAACGCTGCCATTCCCAATCGGTGTCTCCACCTGTCATATCTCCCGCAAAAAGAACAACATCCGGACGTACTCTAGCAACTATTTTATTTGCATTTTGACGAGCCGTCTGATGATTTCTAGAGTCTCCTCCACAGAGTACTGATAATTTGGAGTTGTGATCATCGGGCAAGGTCTTGAACCAATAGCGTTTGCTAGTTCCTTCACTATCTTGTATTACAAAATAATAAGCTGTGTTAGGTTTTAGGTTGGATAACCTTGCAAAATGGTTATGCATCCCTTTGGCATGCACAATGCGCTGAGGTGATACATGATTGGTGTAACGATCTGCTTCTTGACCATTATCAAGGGTGCCATAAAAGACTCTTGGTGAAGATCCTGATACTTGATTCCAACCAATAGTCATGGTAGTGGCTGGCGAGTTTCTGATCATACACCGAAACCGATTACTAAGGGCAGAAGCTTGTTTGATTAGAATAAATAATATAAGTGACAACCAAAATTTCTTCACTATTGTCGTATTTTGAGTTTAAGATTAAGCAGGAAATTTTGATTTGTTAGTCGGTCAAAATTTTAGTTTTAATCTAAATATCTTTATGGATTTTATTATAAATGGTTGATTATCAAATTTATAACAGTAAAACGTGTTTGTATTAAACTATTGAGAATCAACTGCTAAGATAAAATGATTTTTTTGATTATATGGTCTAAATCAAAAAAATAGCAAAATATGCTGTATTTATAAAACCACAAAAAACCTTAAAAATTATGTTATTAGCTGTTTTTGCAAGAATCAATATCTAGTTATCTTAGTTTGCGTATATCTAAATAGTAGCAGGCAGAAGTCAATGTTGGAGAGGGTAGTTGCCTGATTATATTAAAGAAAATAAGCCCAACTTCAACCATTAGACGTTGAAATTGGGCTTATAGTAACTAGTTTATCTAAATTTTTATTAGAAATTCACTAGCAAAAGGCATCAAAAGCAGAAACCAAGTTATTGGCAATAGCTTCTGCCGCACGGCCTTCAATATGATGACGTTCTAAGAAATGTACAAGTTTTCCATCTTTGAATAAAGCAATAGAAGGAGAAGATGCAGGGTAAGGTAGCATATATTCGCGAGCCTTATTTGTAGCATCTCTATCCACACCAGCAAAAACCGTAATCAAGTTGTTTGGCTTTTTGCTATGTTGAACAGCCATTTTAGCGCCAGGTCTAGCATTCGCAGCGGCACAGCCACATACTGAATTGACTACGACCAATACAGTGCCCTCTTTAGAATCTAATACTTCGCTCACATCGTTTGCTGATTTCATGCCTTGAAAACCGAAATCAGTCAAATCCTTTTCCATCGGTGCTGTCAAATGTTCTGGATACATAATCTATAAAAAATTTTTTAGGAGATTGAATATTTATTTTTACCTTTAGTCGGTAGCCAAATCTTAGGCTACAAGCCACAAAACTACAAAAACTAACATAGGTTCTATTTACTCAAGAGTTAAATAATACAGTATTAGTTCTAATTTTAATGAATGTGTTTTAGAAAAAAAACAATTATTAAACACACTTCAACTATAAGAATACAAAAATAACATTTTTAGTTTACATTTTTAGCTACTTAATTCCTTTTTTATGAAAGCAAAATATTTGTTATGGGGTGCTTGTGTGTGTGCAATTCCCTTTTTTCAGACTTCTTGTACAGTTGATAAATTAGCTGAACCTTTGGGGGTTTGTGATACTCTAACGGTTACGTATAATACACATATGGATACGTTATTGAATAATAACTGTGCCTTCTCAGGTTGTCATGATGGGGCTAGCCAATTCCCCGATTTAAGAACTTTTGGTTCCATTGGGAGTTCTAATAAATTTGATCGTGTACATGCCCGTATTTCAGAAGGAACAATGCCTCCTTCTGGATCATTGAGTACTGATCAGGTTCAGAAAGTACAATGTTGGAAGGATAATAATTATCCAGAAAACTAATGATTAATTTGTATTAGCTATTCCATTTAAAATCAACACATAAAAACCAAATACTGACATGAAAAATATACTATTTTTAGCCATAATAGTGGGCTGCTCCAATATGCTCTATGCGCAAGATAAAAAGCCTAGTTCTGAGAAGGTTTATAATACCTTCAAAGATACTCGTGTTATTAATACACATTCTACCGAAACGCTTAAAAAGCGTACGATGGATATTCGTATCTCACACCGTTTTGGAGATTTTATTAGTGAATGGAAGTTAGAAAATGCTTGGCGTAATTTTCTAGGGTTGGAGAATGCCGCAGATATATCGATAGGGGTAGATTATGGGGTAACTGATGATTTGACATTAGGATTTTATAGAACCAAAGGTTATGGCCCCTTAAAACAACTGTTGCATGGTGTAGCAAAATATAGAATCTTGCATCAAACCGAAGATAACAAAATGCCATTGTCGCTCACAGCAGTTGGATTAGGTACTATGTCAACTATGAAAGCCTCAGAAAATACGCAGACAGTGAGTCATATGCCCAAGTTTGCACATCGCTTTGTTTATTCTTTGCAGTTCCATGCTGCTCGTAAGTTCGGAAATGTATTTTCTCTACAACTTTCACCCATGTTTACTTGGCGTAACTATGTTCCTCGTGATGAACAAAATTATCTATTTAGCATGAATATTTGTTCTCGAATTCAAGTTTCTAAAATGATTGGAATTATACTAGATGCAAGTATTCCTTTTTCAGCGATGCATCTTAAAGGAGACAAATACCAAATTCCTATTGGAATAGGGATTGAGTTTGAAACAGGAGGACACGTATTTCAATTCAATTTGAGCAATTCTGCAGGTATAATGGCTACAGATTATATTCCGAATACAACAGGAGCTTGGTACAAAGGGCAGTTTCGGATAGGATTTACTATTTCTAGATCATTCCGTTTATAAACATGTATTTTTGGTCTTGTTAATAAAGCATTAAACCAGATATGGTTTAATGCTTTGGCATGATTAATATGGAATGAATGTCAATTGGTTTGCGCAAAAGCACAATTATTAGTATTTTGTTAAAACTAATGCTTACCCCAACGAACCTAGATGTATATTTATAGCTACTATTGCTGGTAGTTATAATGCATTGCATTAACATAAAAACAAAAACGAATGACGGTATTAAAATCGGTTAGCACATTGGTTGTAGTGGCAACTTTAGTTGTTTCAGCTTCTTGGTCATCAAACGATAACTTTAAGTTGAAAGATGATACTCCAGTTTGGGAAGTATACGAAAAACTAGGGAAAATTAAGTTGCATGCTGTGAATCCTAAAGTAGCAGGTGCTTCCGCCGAAATAGGTAAAGATATAGTGCTTAAAGGTTCTTCTGTAAAGAGAGATGGGAAAAAAGGGAAAACGGCTAAACAAAGCAAACATTTTGAGTGTACCGCATGTCATACAATAGAAAAAGAATTTCATGATCTTTCAGATTTAGATCCTAATAAAAAATTGGCTTATGCCGCTAAAAATAATATTCCATTCCTACAAGGTTCTTCTTTTTATGGAATAGTCAATAGAGAGCATTTCTATAATGATGAGTATCAGAAAAAATATAAAGATGTACCAGGCATCAAAAAATCGTTTAGTGATGTGCGAGCTGCAATTCAAGTCTGTGCAATACAATGTTCTCAAGGAAGAGCCCTAGAAGATTGGGAGATTGAGTCTGTATTAATGTATTTTTGGACTTTGCAACTCAAAATAGGTGATTTGAATCTGACTGATGAGCAAAAACAAAAAATAGAATACGCACTTAATGAGCGACAAAGTGGTGCTCGTGCCTTTCATTATATTCGCGATGAGTTTTCGGATGTATCTCCTGCTCACTTTGCAAAACCAATGGAATACAGAAAACTATCTGACACAGAGTTGAAAAACAAGGAACGTTTCCAAAGAGGTAAATGGATTTATGATTTAGGTTGTAAGCATTGTCATGGAAAGAAACGTTATTCTTTTTATAATCTAGATGACAATACATCTACTTTTAAGCATTTAGCCAAGCATATGGAACGTGGGAAGCATCACTCCATTCATAAAATATCAAGATATGGAACTGCTCCCAAGAATTTTAAGAAAGCATATATGCCACAATATACTACAGAAAAAATGAGTGATTCGCAGCTGATGGATCTTCAGATATATGTAGCAAATATGGCTAAAGGCAATAATTTGTTAAAATGATAACTACTCATGTATAGTGCCCTTAGGATGGTGATGTTGGGTTTGGGTTGTATGATTGTAATTGTCAGTTTTACAGCGCATCCATCATCAGACATAACTTTTAAAATTACGGAAGAAACTCCTTTGTGGGACGTGATGACACAACTAGGTAAAATCAATCCTAACAGTGTACACAAAAAAGGTCGTGGTAATGTTACCAAAGGTAAAGAATTGGTGATGACTGGTGTTACCAGAGATCTCAAAGGGAAAAAAATAGCTCCCATCGCTGGAAAAATGGCTTGTGTTAGCTGTCATAATTTGGAGCCTGAACATCCTAGCTTGTCAGTAATAGCACCCCAACAACGCTTAGAGCATGCAGATAGTATGGGAATTGCTTTTGTGCCAGGTTCTCCGTTTTTTGGAATGGTCAATCGGATTATGTTTTTTACAGATGATTTCATATCTAAATATAATCCTCCTAAGGCTATCTATCGTCAGTATATCATGGATGGACATAGAGATATTCGTTTAGCTATCAATGCTTGCAATATGGTTAATGCCAATGGTCGAAGATTAGAAATGTGGGAAGTGGAGTCTATTTTAGCATTTATGTGGACTATGGAACTGAAAATAGGCGATTTGGCTATGAAAGAGGAAGATTTGCGCAAAGTGGAAGGAGCTATTGTGTCTAATAGAGATAATGCTCGTGCCGTAAACCTCCTTCGGAGATACTATCCAGAAGTTTATCCTGCTGCATTTCCTCCTATAATGGAGGTGGCGCAACGCAAGCGTATTTCTCCAGTGATCAATAGCTTTAGTAATGGCAAAAGATTGTACAAAAAAAGCTGCTTGCACTGTCATCTCAATAAACGATATTCTAATTTCAAACTAGACAGTAAACAAAAGACGTTTAAGATGCTTAAAAAGCATTTTGATGATGATAGTCGCTATTCAATTTATTTAGCACATAGGTATAATCCAGATCCTAAAGCATTTAAGACAACAGCGCCACTGTTTACAGAGCAACGTATGAGTGACAAACAGCTTCAAGATTTGCGCTTTTTTATTAAGCAGATGGCTAGATTAGGAGATGAGGCTTATGATTACTTCAAGAATTTCTAATGGAAAATAAGGACTATAGTATTTTTCAAAAAGCTTATTAGGTTAATCCCCTAATAAGCTTTTTTTAGGGCTGTTCCTATAGAGTTGGAATAAAAATGGAGGTAACTTGAAAAAATATTTCTCTTATCTGATAACCTTTTTAGCTAAGAGCATTAATAAGCAAAACCTGATTGATCCGTCTTATCAAAATTTCAAAAAAAACTACAAGTATGAAAAAGCTAATTGGATGTTTAGCCTTGACTTTAATTACCTTAAGTACTCAAGCGCAAAGTGTAGAATGGTTTAGTGATATAGTTGATGCTATTTATGCTGGTTATGACAATGCTTTACCGCTCAAGTTTGAAGATGTAGATACTGATGAGTTGGAATTAAGCGTTTCAGCAGGTAGCCTGAAGATGAGTGATAAAGGACGTTATATCTGGTTAGCAAAAATGACAGATGTAGGCCAAAAGGCTACCTTGACTATAAAAGCTAACAATAAAATATTAGAGGAATATACTCTTAAGATTGTACGAATTCCAGACCCAGTAGTTTCTGCTATACAAACAGGAAGAGGGCTAAAAGGCTTTAGAGGATTGAAAGTAGAATTTGGAGGAATGCGAGTTCCAATTAAAGCTCATATACAAAGTTATGATGTTCAGGTAACTAAAAATGGAGAGACCAGCATTATTCCTAATAAAGGAGGAAACTTGCAAGAGCATAATAAAACACTATTACGTCATGCAGGCGAAGATGCAAAGGTTACTATGGTTAATGTTATAGGGCGTTGTCCTGGCGATAAAGCTGGTAGAAGATTGAATGATGTGATTGTACAATAGCTTTAGTTTTTTAAAGAAATTCATTCAACTATTAACATCCAATACTATGAGAATATTAATGTTTTTAGGTCTTGTATTGTTTGCCAGATTAGAACTAACTGCACAGACGGCTAACTGGACTAGAGGTGATATACAATTTGTGTATTCAAATTATGAAAATGAGCTGTTTTTAGAATTTGATGAGGTTGATACCGATGAGCTCGAATTGATTGTATCTAGTGGTACAATCTCTATCAAAGATGGAAAATATGCTTGGAAACCAGCTAATGCTGGAAAAATAGAAACCTTGACAGTGAAGGCTAATGGAAAAGTAATCAATTCTTTTGAGTTTAAAGTTGTTCGATTTTCTGATCCTGTCATTTCGGTAGTACCTGTTCAGAAAGCAAATAACAAAACATTTAAAGGACTAAAAGCTGAAAGTACATCAGATGCTTATAATATACCTGTTCAGGTAGAAGCTTATGTTATAGAGATTAAGGAAAAAGGGAGAGAGGTAGTTGCCTTGTACAACAATGGAGCTGTAATAGAGCCTAGACACAAAAAAGTGCTCGAAAAAGCAAGTGAGGATGCAATGATTTTGTTTACTGTAGTACGAGCACGTTGTCCTGGCGATAAAGTTTCAAGACGTTTACCTAACATGAGATTGCAATAATCCTAATACTTCTGTATATATTTAAGGTAACTCAAGTTACGCATAGATTTAGTAAAAGTAAGGTAGAAAGTTTAACTTTATGAGATGCAAGATAAATTAGACTTATACACAGATTATTTATTAACAACCGTTCATCAAGCAACAGCAACTGGCTTGTCTCGACTCGT